>NZ_JAKUDO010000002.1:300000-411680 GCF_022436485.1 Agrococcus sp. ARC_14 | reverse complement strand
CTTCGATCGCGGCCTGGCGGACCCAGTTCTGCAGACAGGTCTCGCTGATCCCGAAGTCGGCCGCGATCTGACGCAACGGAACACCGGGCTCGCGGTTCTGAGCGACGCGCACGACGTCCTCACGGAACTCGCGCGGGTAGGGCTTGGGCATGATGACATCCTCCCAGCGGCACCTCACGGCACCACAGATCAGGTGTCACCTGTCCGTGCAGCAGACCCCAGCCTGCGTGCCACCGAGCAGACTGTCGTCACCCGAGGTCGAGGCCGCATCCGACGTTCCGGATGTGGAGCCCGACTCAGTCGACGCACCATCGCTGGTCGCATCACCGAGCACACCGACAGCATTGCCGCCGACCGCCACCGGAGCAGCGACATCACCGACGACCTGCGACCCGGAGGCCACACCATCATCACCCGACGTCACCGGAGCATCCGACGACGAACCAGATGCAGTCGCCGACTCCGTCGACGCACCATCGCTGGTCGCATCCCCGAGCACACCGACAGCGTTCCCGCCGACAGCGACCGGCGCCGCAGCGTCGATCACGGCCTGCGTGCCACCAAGGAGGCCATCGTCACCCGAGGTCGAGGCCGCATCCGAGGTTCCGGATGCAGTGCCCGACTCAGTCGACGCACCATCGCTGGTCGCGTCACCGAGCACACCGACAGCATTGCCGCCGACCGCCACCGGAGCAGCGACATCACCGACGACCTGCGACCCAGAGGCCACACCGTCATCGCCCGATGTCACCGGAGCATCCGACGTTCCGGATGCGGTGCTCGACTCGGTGGTCGCGCCATCACTGGTCGCGTCACCGAGCACACCGACAGCATTGCCACCGACAGCGACCGGCGCCGCAGCGTCGATCACGGCCTGCGTGCCACCGAGCAGACTGTCGTCACCCGAGGTCGAGGCCGCATCCGAGGTTCCGGATGCAGTGCCCGACTCCGTCGACGCACCATCGCTGGTCGCATCCCCGAGCACACCGACAGCGTTCCCGCCGACGGCCACCGGAGCCGCGACATCAGCCACAGCCTGCGTGCCAGAGACCGCACTGTCGTCTCCCGAGGTCGAGGCCCCATCCGAAGTTCCGGATGCGGTGCCCGACTCCGTCGACGAACCATCACTGGTCGCGTCACCGAGCACACCGACAGCGTTCCCGCCGATAGCCACCGGCACCGCGACATCAGCCACGGCCTGCGTGCCACCGAGCAGGCTGTCGTCACCCGAGGTCGACGCTGCCGCCGCCTCGCCGCTGCCCGCCGAGCTCGCCTCCGCGGTCGAGCTCTCGCTCGTCGCATCGCCTGCCACGCCGATCGCGTTGCCCGCGATCGTCACTGGCACGTCGACCGCTACGAGCGGCGTCGTGCCCGAGAGCACGCCGCCGATCCCGGAGGTCGAGACGTCTGCCGACGGTGTGTCGGCCGATGTGGTCGACGTCGAGGACGCATCCGTCGTCTCGGCATCGCCGAGCACGCCGATCGATGTGCCGGTGATCGTCACCGGCAGTGAGACATCCACCACCGCTTGGTTTCCTGAGCCGATGGCATCGGTGCCGTCGGTCTCTGCTGCACTGGCGATTCCAGTGCCGGCGGCCCAGAGGCCACCCGCGAGCGCTGCTGTGCACAGCGCTCGCCACACGAGCTTGTTCATCGTTCTGCCTTTCCTGTCTGAGAGATCCGCCATCCCGCTCCGGGACGGCCGCGTGTCGCGCGAGCGCGACCTTGGATCGGTCAGTCAGGACTGGCGGTGTGCTCCTCGACGATGGAGAGAGGCGTGCGATCGTGCTCGATCGCACCGACCTGCCCGCCCGAGAGCTCGGGCAGCAGGTGGGCTTGGGTGTCAGCGGCGGGCGATGCCGCTCCGGTCGCAGAGCCGCTCGCGCCAGCAGGTGCAGGCACCGCGGCGGGTGACGTCGGCTCGATCGGCACGGCGCGATCGACCGGCTGCTCGTCGACGCTCGGCACCGGAACGGCCACGATGGTCGCGGGCTCATCGTTCGCGGCTGAGATCGCGGCCGCGACGAGTGCGCTCAGCGATGGCGCAGCGGGTGCCACTGCCCGTGCAGCGGTCGGCACAGCCTGGTCGTCGACGGCCGGTGCGGATGGGTCGGCTCCGGCCGCGTCATCGACCGGCGTCGGCAGGGTGGTCACCGGGGAGCGATCAGGCGTGGGCGCGGGGGTTGGCGCAGGCTCCGCGGGGGTGGGAGCGGGCTGCGGCGTGGGCGAGGTCACTCCATCGACGTCCTCGTCGATCGGCCCCGTCACCGGCTCCAGCACATCCGTGACTGGCTCTAGCACATCCGTGACTGGCTCCAGCACATCCCCGACGGGCGCGAGCAGCTCTGCGACGGGCTCCAACGCACCGGCGACCGGGTCGGTGACCGGCTCGAGTGCCGTGGTCACGGGCGCGACGACTGCCTCGACGGGCTCCACGATCGGCGCGACGAGCTGCTCGACGGGGGCGATGACAACCGCGACCGTCTCGCGCACGGGGGTGGTGACGGGCTCGACGCGCTCGACGACAGCGGCAACGGGCTCGGTCACCGTGCGCACGGTCTCGCTGGCGGGAGCGGTGACCGCTCGTACCGTACTGCTGACGGGTGCGGTGACGGCGCCGACGGTCTCGCCGAGGCCCTGGGTGATGCCGCCGAGCAGACCGCGGTCGTCGCGGTCGTCGGCGGCGCTGGCCGGGGATCCACCTGCCAGGAGGGCGAATGCGACGGCACCGATGGCCGCAGCGCCACTCGCCACCGCGACGCGCAGCAGGCGGTGCTGCCTGCGGGCTGCGGTCGCCTCCATGGTCGCCTCCGAAGTCGTGACCTTCTTGGCTGGTGGTCGTCACGCTACGCCCGGACCCGCGAGAGGGCAATGCATCTCAGGGGTCTCCCAGGTTGGGGGACAGCGCCGCGACGCCGCCTACGCCGCCGGCTGATGCAGCAGCTCGTCGCCCGACTCCCGTGCTGCAGCAGCGACAGCCGCGGCGGCAGCAGCGTCGCCAGCGATCGGGATGCGCGCGAAGCTCGGCGCGCCACCGGCCACGGTCTCGACCACGATGCTGCCCGCGGCGATCCTGCCGTCGCCGTCGTCGAGCCCCTGCCAGTCGGCGCGCACGCTGCGCACGACGGTCGCGGCGTTCGGCCATGGCCCGGCGATGAGCAGCGTCGACGACGCCTGCCGCAGCCGCGCCGCGAGCCGGGCGGCATCGGTGGGCGCCACCCTGCCGGGCGAGGCGGCGAGCACCACCGGCATCGCCTCCGCCAGGCTCGCGACCACGTCGAGCCACGAGCGGCCAGGATGCGGCACGAGCGCCACGCGATCGATGGGCACGCCGAGGTCGCGCGCGGCTTCGATGCCCAGATCCGGCATGCCGACGATCGCACCCCACGCGCCTGCCGGCATGGCGGCCCCCATGCACGCGAGCGCGAGGCTGCGCGACTCGATGCTGTGGGCCCTGCCAGCGCGCAGCCACTGCACCACCTCATCCAGCCCCGCGGTCGCGGCCTCATCGAGTGTCGGCGACGCGTGCTGGGGCTCCGCCTGCTGCATGCCGCGCAACCGCTCGCGCAGCGCCTCGACGGTCGCCGTGCGGTCCTCCCCCGTGCGGCGCTCGAGTCGTGCAGAGATCGGCGTGCTCACCCCTCAATGATCGAACGTATGTTCGATCATTGTCAACTGCGGCGTGTCACCCGAGCCCGAGGATCGCCGCCCCGACAGCCGCGGGCTGCGCGCCCTCCGGCAGCAGTCGGATGCGTCCAGGCACGTCGAGCGCCCTGAGGAGCGCCGAGTCCGCAGCCCAGCCTGCGAGCCGGTCGCACAGGCCGTCGAGCAGCGGCGCACCGAGCCCGCTCACACCGCCGCCGATGAGCACGGCGTCGACCCCCGTGGTGAGCACGAGGCTGCGGATCGCGTGCGCGAGCGCTCCGGTGAAGTCATCCCACTCGCGCATGCCCCGCTCATCGCCCGCACGTGCGGCGGCGAGCATGCTCGCCGCCGGCACGGGACCGTCCCACCGCCGTGCGATCGCCCATCCCGCCGCGATCGTCTCGAGGCAGCCGAGCTGGCCGCAGCGGCAGGTCTCGACCGCGCCGGGCACCGGTATGTGCCCGATCTCGCCCGCCGCGCCGCTCGCGCCGCGCAGCACCCGGTCGCCGAGCGCGATGCCGGCGGCGATGCCGGTGCCGAGCCCGACGAAGGCCACGGCCTCCGCGCGCTCCCCGAGCAGGTGCCTCGCCCCGAGCACGGCCGCTCGCACGTCATTGTCGACCGTGATGCGCATCCCCAGCCTGCCGCCGACGGCCGCGCCGATGTCGAGCGCGTCGATGCCGAGGTTGACGGCGCTGCGCACGCTCGTGCGGTCGTCGCCGACGATGCCTGGCACGCCCAGCCCCGCGCCCTCGAGCGACGCGACCTCGGTGCCGGTCGCGACGAGCACGTGCTCGGCCGCCTCGACCGCCGATCCCACCGCACCCGCCCCGCGTCGCGTCGCGACCTGGTGCGAGGCGAGCACTGCGCCACGCTCGAGCAGCACGGCCACCGTCTTCGTGCCGCCGATGTCGATGCCGAGCGAGCTCATCGAGCCAGCATCCCGCGCAGCGCCAGCCCGCACGCGCGCGAGGCGCCGAAGGTGGCGATGTCTGCGCCGTCGCCGTTCGACCAGCCCATGTCGATCACGAGCACGTCGTGCT
The DNA here is from genome assembly GCF_022436485.1 of Agrococcus sp. ARC_14. Lineage (NCBI taxonomy): Bacteria > Bacillati > Actinomycetota > Actinomycetes > Micrococcales > Microbacteriaceae > Agrococcus > Agrococcus sp. ARC_14. The sequence continues at coordinate 406,992 of NZ_JAKUDO010000002.1, read as the reverse complement.
GCTCGCGCAGCGGGCCGATGGTCGCGTCGGCCTCCGGCCCACGCGCGAGATCCTTGCCGACCACGATCACGGGGCCCGGCGCGAGCTCCGGCACGGCACCCGGCTCGACCACGATCGACCCCTCGAAGGGATCCCACGGCACAGCCCCCGCAGCGATGTTCGCGGCCCGCTCGAGCCGCACGACAGCCGGTGCACGGTGCCCCGCGGCCAGCCACCGCTGCGCCCGCTCGCGCACGAGGAACGTCGAGCGGATGCGCGCCAGGTCGTCGTCGCTCGCTCCGCCGATCGCGGTCAGCGGCATGGGCGCCGCATGGGCAGCGGCGAGCGCGCGCGTGCGCTCGGCCGCGTCGCGCACGCGCGCCGCGTCGAGCCTGCCGCTGTCGATCGCCTCGAGCACGGCGCGCTCGATGGCCGCGATCCCCTCCGGCCCGGTCGCGGTGCCGAGGCAGAGCAGGTCGCAGCCGGCGTCGAGCGCGCGCACGGCGGCCTCCGGGATGCCGATGGCGCCGCTCGCTCCCACCATGTCGAGCGCGTCGGAGACGATGACGCCTGTGAAGCCCAGCTCGCCGCGCAGCAGCTCGGTGAGGATCGCCCGCGAGTGCGTGGCCGGCACGCTGTCGAGCGCAGGCACGACGATGTGGGAGGTCATGATGGAGGCGACGCCGGCTTCGATTGCGGCGCGGAACGGTGCCAGCTCGCGGCGGCGGAGCGTCTCGAGATCGGCGTGCACGACGGGCAGGCCCACGTGCGAGTCGACGGCCGTGTCGCCGTGCCCCGGGAAGTGCTTCGCGCTCGCCGCGACGCCCGTGCGCTGCACGCCGTCGACCCAGGCGGCCACATGGCGTGCGGTCAGCGCGGCATCCGCGCCCATGCTGCGCACCCCGATGACCGGGTTGTCGGGGTCGACGTTGACGTCGGCGACCGGCCCGAAGGTGAGAGTGCCGCCGATCGCGCGCACGTGCTCGCCGACTCGCTCGCCGACCGTCCGCGTCCACTCGAGGTCGTCCGCGCGGCCCAGCACGGCGGCGCCGGGGAACGGCGAACCGGTGGCGTAGTGCACGCGCGTGACGTCGCCGCCCTCCTCGTCGAGCGCGACCATGACATCCGCGCGCACCGCGCGCATCGCATCCGTCAGCCCCCGCAGCTGCGCGGGGTCGACCACGTTCTCGCCGTAGAGGCAGCAGGAGACGAGGCCGTCGGCGAGCAGCGCGGCCATCCAGGAGGGCAGCGTCGTGCCGGTGAAGCCTGGCATCAGCGTGGCCCGTGCGTCTGCGAGCATGCTCATCCCTTCACCGCCCCCGCCGCCATGCCGGTGGCCATCCGGCCCTGGATGATGAGGAAGAAGATCACGACCGGGATGGCCATGAGGGTCGAGCCTGCCATGATCGCCGCCCAGTTGGTGGTGCCGTTGAGGGTGAGGAAGGTGCGCAGCCACACCGGCAGGGTCATGAGATCCGGCCGGGTGTTGACGATCAGGGCGATGAGGAACTCGTTCCACGCCTGGATGAAGGCGAACACGCCGGTGGCGACGAGCCCTGGCGCGAGCAGCGGGAACGTGACCCGGAAGAACGCGCCGACGCGGGAGCAGCCGTCGATCATGGCCGCCTCCTCGAGCTCGATCGGCACGCCGTCGACGAAGCCGCGCAGCGTCCAGATCGTGAAGGGCAGCACGGTCGCCACGTAGACGAGGATGAGCGCCATGGCGGTGTTGAGCAGCTGCCAGCTGTCGAGCACCCGGTAGAGCGAGACCATCATCGCCTCGAGCGGCAGCATCTGGATGGCGATGACCGCCACGATGAAGCCCGTGCGGCTGCGGAAGCGGAAGCGCGAGATCGCGACGGCCGCGAAGAAGGCCAGCACCGCCGCGATCAGCACGGTCGCGAGCGTCACCACCAGCGACATGCTGAGCGCCGGCAGGAACGGCGTCCTGCCCGGATCGAACAGCACGGTCTCGTAGTTGCGCAGCGTCAGGTTCGCCGGCCACAGCTCCAGGTCGCGGCTGCGCACCTCGTTGTTGGGGGTGAGGGATGTCTTGATCATCCAGTAGACGGGGAAGGTGGAGCAGACGAAGACGAAGACCGCCACCGCGCACCACAGCGCCGTCGCGATGCGGCGCCGCGGCGAACGCCTCACGACTCGCTCCTGAGCATCCGGCGCATGAGCGGGAAGGCGATCAGCATGATGACGAGCATCGTGATCATGGCGAGCGCGCCGCCGGTGCCGAAGTCGCCGCCGGAGATCGCGGTCTGGTAGATGTACACCCCGAGCGTCGAGGTCTCAGCCCGGATGCCGCCGATGTCCTGCAGAGCGAAGATCTGCGTGAACACCCGCAGGTCCCAGATCAGCTGCAGGATCGTGGCGATGACGAGGATGGGTGCCAGCTGCGGGAGCACGATGGCCGAGAAGCGCTTCACCGGGCCCGCGCCGTCGAGCGCGGCGGCCTCCATCTGCTCCTCCGGCACCTGCGTGAGGCCGGCGAACACCATGAACGCGACGAACGGCACCGCGCCCCAGACGATCACGATCGTGGCCACCGTGAAGAAGCCCAGCGGGTCGATCAGCCACGACCGGCGATCGAAGTCGGCCAGCCCGAGCACGTCGCGCAGCATCCCGTTCACGACTCCGTAGTCGGTGTCGAACATCCACCCCCACACGATCGTCGCGGTGAGCGCCGGCATCGCCCAGGCGAGCAGCAGCCCGACGCTCATGAGGATGCGGAACGGCTTCGGCAGCCGCTGCATGAGCAGCGCGAGCCCGATGCCCAGCAGCATCGTGCTGACGACGCAGACTGCCGCGAAGGCCACGGTGCGCCAGAGCACCGCCCAGAACACGCCATCGCCCAGCACTGCGATGTAGTTGTCGAGCCAGACCCATTCGGCGGGCTGCCCGAACACCTGCGCACGCCCGAACTCCTGGAACGACAGCAGCGCCAGCTGCACGAGCGGCCAGCCGATCACGGCGGCGACGACGGCGGTCGCGGGCGCGAGCAGCAGCAGTGGCAGGGCGCCGGCGCGCCTCCTGGCTCGCGGTGCGCGCGGCGGGCGGGCCGGCGCGACCACGGTCTCGACTTCGAGCATCGCCGTCCTCCTCGGGGCGATCGGCGGATCTCACTCCGCGGGTTCGGTCATGGCACGGCGGTCGCGGCCGACACGGATGCGTCGGCCGCGACCGGTGCGGATCAGCCGTTCAGGATGGATTCGATGTCGGCATCCGCCTGCTCGGCGAGTGCGCGGACGTCGCCGCCCTGCGCGATGTTGACGAACAGATCCTGCAGCAGGCCAGCCGCCTCGACATCGGCCCAGCGAGGCGATGCAGGCGTCAGGCGCGCGCTGGCGGCTGCCTCGCTGGACGCCTCCGCGACCGCGTCGGTGCCGAGCGTGCTCGCGAGCGACACACGTGCCGGCACGAGGCCGTTCTCGCCGTAGACGGTCTGGAACTCGTCGCCCAGGATGATCGAGAGCGCGTCGACGGCCAGCTCCGGGTGCTCGGTCCCCGCGGAGATCGCGATGTTCGAGCCGCCGGCGAAGACCTGTGCCGCGCCGCCATCCATGCCGGGCATGGCGTAGACGCCGAGCGTCTCCTCGGCATCCGGGCAGCCGGGCGCCTCGGCGTCGGCGGGTGCCAGGATCGACCACTGCACCCAGCTGGGCGCCGAGATCTGCAGGCTGGTGCCGTCGCAGTAGCCGACCTGCGGGTTGGTCTCGTTGCCGTCGACGGGCGCACGGGATGCCTCCTGCATCACCTGCTGCACCTGCTCGAGGCCAGCGATCGAGGCGTCGCTCGAGAGCTGCGCGTCCCAGCCCTCGCCCTCGGGCACTGCGATCTCGCCGCCGTGCTCCCAGACGAAGGGCAGCGCGTTGTACCAGTCCTGGCCGGGCCACCACAGCCCGGAGGCATCCGGGTTCGCCTCGGCGAGCGTGACGGCGTTGGAGACGTACTCGTCGAGCGTGGTCGGCACCTCGAGGCCCGCCTCCTCGTACACGGCCGTGTCGTAGAACACCAGGCGCGAACCGGAGTAGAGCGGCGGGGCGTAGAGGCTGCCGTCGAGTGTGCCGATGTCGATGAAGCCCGGCAGCAGGTCGTCGGCATGCAGCTGCTCGGCGTGCTCGGTCAGATCCAGGAATGCGCCCGCGGTGGTGAACGCGGGTGCCTGGGTGTTGCCGATCTCGACGATGTCAGGGCTGTCGGAGCCCGACAGCGCGGTGGTGAGCCGGTCGACGAGTCCGTCCCAGGACTGCTCCTCGATCACCAGGGTCGAACCGGGGTGGTCGGCCTCGAAGGTGTCGATGAGCAGCTGGCGGGCTGCCTCCGGCGTGTCCGTACCGACCAGCCAGACGCGCAGCTCTGCGCTCTCGGCCGATTCGCTGGGCTCTTCGTCACCGGCTGCGGCACTGCAGCCCGTGATGGCGAGCACTCCCACGACGCCGAGCGCCGCGATCGCCTTGTTCTTCATGGATGGTTCCTCTCCTGTGCCGCGGCGACCGGCGTCGCCGCGCGTTCCGGGGCTACGAGACCCCGAGCTCTCCGGCGCGCACGAGCAATGCTGCGCCCCGCACGACGACGTCGTCGCCGTGCTCGGTCATCGCGACGACGATGCCGTCGCCTTCGTCGAGCGTGCGCTCGCGCAGCGTGGTCGCCGCGGCGTCGAGCAGCGTGCCGGCGACCAGATCTGCAGGCCCGCTCATGACGATGCGGCGCACGTCGATCGCGCCGACGATCGGCGCGACAGCGATGCCGAGCCGACGCCCTGCCTCCTCGAGCACGCGCTCCCGCTCCGCGGGCCCCGCCTCCTCGATCGCGGCGCGCAGCCGCGGAGCCGACAGCCAGGCCTCCAGGCAGCCGTCGCGCCCGCACGCGCAGCGCGGGCCGCCGTCGGTGCCGATGGTCACGTGGCCGATCTCGCCGGCCGCAGAGCGGTCGCCCCGCACCGGCATGCCGGCGATCGCGACGCCGGCGCCGACACCGAGGCCGATGCGCACGACGAGCAGCGTCTCGGCACCGGAGCTCGAGAGCTCGGCAAGCAGCGCGATGTTCGCGTCGTTCGCCACGTGCACCGGCAGCGCGAGGGCCTCCGCGAGGCGCTCGCGCATCGGCAGCTCGTGCCAGCCGAGGTTGGGTGCCTGGTGCACGACACCGTCCGCGTCGACGATGCCGGGGGTGCCGACGCCGATGCCGAGCACCGTGCGCTGTGCGCGGGCGACCAGCGCCCGGCCGAGCTCGATCGCGTGCTCGAGGGCGGCATCCCCCACCGCCTCGCCGATCTCGCGCTCGAGCCGCTCGGCGACCGTGCCGTCGAGACGCACCACCGCACCCCGGAACCGGTGCGGCTCCGAGAGGTCGAGGGCGATCAGCTCGAAGCGCTCGTGGGCGAGGTCGAGCAGCGTCGCGGGCTTGCCGGGCCGCGCGGCCTCGCTCGGGCCGAGCTCGACCAGCAGCCCTTCGCGCAGCAGCTCGGCGACGAGGTCGGAGACCGTGACTCGCGTGAGCATCGTGGCCCTGGCGAGGTCGGCACGCGAGCTGGGCCCTGCATCGAGCAGCGTCTGCAGCACGAGGGTGCGGTTGTGGGCCCTGGCGTGCTCCGGCAGCACCTTCGCACGTCGCCGCGCACCCATCGCGAACGCGTCGTGCGGCAATGCGATGGCCGCATCCCGCCGTGCTCTCGACTGCGTCGTCATCAACCCCGTCATGTTTGTTAGTACACCTTCCAAACAAACATTCCACAAGACCGCTGGGGTCACGAAACCGTAACGATGGCTCGTGCACGCCGCTGCGGTCGCGCGCGTCCAGCGGATGCGGGAGGATCGTCGCAGGCCGGCGCGGAGGGAGCACGATGGGCACAGCCACGGGCGATCCGCGCGCAGCAGCGCCGATCCTGTGCCTCACGACGAATCCCGCGATCGACATCACCTACACGATGGACGAGCTGCGGATCGGCACCAGCCACCGCGTCGAGACCGGTCTCGCGCGTGCTGGCGGCAAGGGCGTCAACGTCGCGCGCGTGCTGCATCAGCACCACGAGCCCGCGATCGTGATCGCGCCGATCGGCGGCCCGGTGCGGGTGCTGTTCGTGCATGACCTCGACCGCTCCGAGATCGCGCACCGCCTCATCGAGGTCGAGTCGCCGACCCGCCGCACCACCGCGATCGTCACGCCGGCAGGCACCACCAACCTCAACGAGCGCGGCAGCGCGATCTCGCCGGACGACTGGAGCAGGCTGCTCGAGGTCGTGCGCGCCGAGGCGCCGGCAGCACGCGTCGTCGTCTCCTCCGGCTCGCTCCCGCCACAGACGCCCGGCGGCTTCTGCGCGAGCGTCGTCGAGGTCGCCGCCGCGGCCGGCAAGCCCGTGATCGTCGACGTCGGCGGCGAGCAGCTGCGGCAGGCGATGGCGGCGGGTGCCACCGCGGTCAAGCCCAACCGGCACGAGCTCCTCGACGCCATGGGCGGCTCGGATCCGCTCGACGCCGCGCGCAGGCTGGCGGCATCCGGCACCGGCACCGTCTTCGCCTCGCTCGACATCGAGGGCATGCTCGCGGTGCAGCCGGACGGCCGTGCCTGGCACGCGCAGATCGGCCGCGTGCTCGACGGCAACCCCACCGGCGCCGGCGATGCTGCCGTGGCGGCCCTGGCCCAGGCGATCGCCGAGGGTGCGACGCTCGAGGAGCAGCTGGCGCGTGCGACCGCGTGGTCGAGTGCCGCAGTGCTGTCGCCCCAGGCGGGCTCGATCGCCGATCCCGCAGACCTCGCCGCAGGCATCCGCATCACTCCGATCGGCTGACGCGCAGCCTCAGCCCGCTCCTATGTGGCGGCGGGGCGGGCGCTGGTACGGTGTGCGCATGGAGACTCTGCGCCTCGAAGAGCTGTCAGCCGCGAACGTCGTGGCGGCCAACGGCATGACGCTGAAGCGAGGCCAGGAGGCCTTCCTCGCGGGCAACGCCCGCCTCGAGGAGTTCGTCAACACGCAGAGCGCGTGGCAGCGCGTCATCTTTGACGGCGACGAGCCGGTCGCGTTCGTGATGGCGAACTTCGACCCAGAGGTCGACCACGTCGAGTACCGCTCCAGCATCCTCCGCATGTACGTCGCGGGCACCGCGCAGCGCAAGGGCGTCGGCACGTTCATGGTCGACCAGGTCGCGGCGGAGGCACAGCGCCTCGGCTTCGACAGCATCTACGCCGTGTGGGAGAAGGGCGAGCTCGGGCCGGGCAACTTCTTCCAGGCCGTCGGCTTCGAGGTCACGGGCGAGAACGAGTACGGCGAGGCGATCGGGCGCAAGGCGATCTGACGCGCGACGCGCGTTCGTCGGGCGGCGGCCGGTGGCCGCGCATCGAGACGCTGCGAGGCCGTCTCGATGCGCTGACGTGCGGCCAGCACCCCGTCGGACGGGGGACTCCTGTCAGACCAGCGACTCCCGCCACGCCCTGTGGAGCGAGGCGAACTTGCCACCCTGTGCGATGAGCTCTTCGGGGCTGCCGTCCTCGATGATGCGGCCGTGCTCCATCACGAGCACCCTGTCGGCGATCGCGACCGTCGAGAGCCGGTGGGCGATGATGATCGCCGTGCGGTCTGCCAGCAGCGTCGTCAGACCCTCCTGCACCAGCCGCTCCGACGGGATGTCGAGCGACGCGGTCGCCTCATCGAGGATGAGCACGCGCGGGTCGGCGAGGAACGCGCGGGCGAACGAGAGCAGCTGCCGCTGCCCCGCGCTCACGCGGCCGCCGCGCTTGGCGACGTCGGTGTCATAGCCATCGGGCAGCGCCGTGATGAACTCGTGCGCGCCGACCGCCCGCGCGGCCCCCTCGATCTCGTCTGGGCTCGCGCCCGGGCGGCCGAGCGCGATGTTGTCGGCGACGGTGCCCGAGAAGAGGTAGGCCTCCTGCGTCACCATCACCACCGCCCGGCGCAGGTCGTCGTTCGCCAGCTGGCGCAGGTCGACCCCGTCGAGCTGCACGGAGCCATTCGTCGGGTCGTAGAAGCGCGAGATCAGCTTCGCGAGCGTCGACTTGCCTGCGCCCGTGGTGCCGACCAGCGCGATCGTCTGCCCAGAGGGGATGTGCAGCGCGAAGTCGGGCAGCACCGTCTTGCCGTTGTCGTACGAGAACTCGACGTCGTCGAAGTCGATCTGGCCGCGCGAGACGGGCAGCGCCTGAGGCTCGCGCGGCTCGCGCACCGTCGGCTCCTCCTCCAGCACGCCGGAGATCTTCTCGAGCGCAGCGGATGCCGCCTGATAGCCGTTGAAGAACATCCCGATGCCCTGGATGGGCTGGAAGAAGTTGCGCGCGTAGAGCGCGATGCCCAGCAGCGCGCCGATCTCGAGCGAGCCGTCGACGACCCGCAGACCGCCGACCAGGATGAGCGTCGCGAGCGTGATCGCGCCGATCGCCATGATGCCTGGCTCGTAGATGCCGAAGATGTTGATCGTGCGGAAGTTCGCGTCGCGGTAGTCGTCGACGCGCTGATCGAACTCGCTCTGGTTCGCGGGCTCCTTGCGGAACGCCTTCACAGCGCGGATGCCCGTCATGGTCTCGACGAAGTGCACGATCATGCGTGCGCTCGTCGTGCGGGTCTGGCGGAACAGCTTCGTGGAGCGCACCTGGAACCACCGCGTGAGGATGATCGCGGGGATGAGCGCGACGCCGATGATGAGGCCCGACAACGGGTCGAGGATCATCATGGCGACGGCCGTGAAGCCCATGAACAGGATGCCCCGCACGAGCTCGTTGAGCCCCTGGTCGAGCAGGTCGCGGATCGACTCGAGATCGCTCGTCTGGCGCGCGATGATGCGACCCGAGGTGTAGTTCTCGTGGAACTCGAGGCTGAGGCGCTGCGAATGCTCGAACAGCCTGCGGCGCAGGTCGAACAGCACCGTCTGGCTGATGCGCGCGACGCTCACCGTGTAGAGGAACATCAGCACGCCGGAGACGATCGCGGCGACGATGTAGATGATCGTCGCGCCCCACAGCGGCATCCAGTCGGCCTGATCGATGATCGCCGACAGGCCGTGGTCGATGCCGAAGGCGATGATCATGGGGCCGGCGATGCCCGCGGCGACCGAGATGACCACCAGGATCATCGTCAGCACGATCCGCCGCATGTGCGGCTTCAGCAGCGAGCCGAGCAGCCGGCGCGAGCGCGCGCGGATGAGCTTCGACTCCGCCTTGGTGTAGTCGGAGCGGTCTTCGCCCTGGACACCCTGGACGCTCATCGGGACACCTCCTCTGAAGTCTGCGTATCCAAGTCATCGAGATCGCTGAGGTCGACGATCTCCATCGATCCGGTGACGGCCTCGATCGACTGGCGGTCGCGCTCGGTCTCCTCGAGGCTCGAGATCACGAAGCGGTAGTGGTCGTTGCGGGCCAGCAGCTCGGAGTGCGTGCCGACGTCGTCGATCCTGCCGTCGCGCACGAGCGCGACGCGGTCGGCGAGCTGCACGGTGCTCGGGCGGTGGGCGACGATGAGCGCGGTGGTGGTGCCGAGCACGCTGCGCAGCGCGTCCTCGACGAGTGCCTCCGTCTCGACGTCGAGCGCCGAGAGCGGGTCGTCGAGCACGAGCACCGCGGGCGCGGCGGCGACCGCGCGGGCGAGCGCGAGGCGCTGCCGCTGGCCGCCGGAGAGCGAGAGGCCCTCCTCGCCGATCTCGGTGTCGAGTCCCTTGGGCAGCTCGCGTGCGAACCCGGCCTGCGCGATCGCGAGGGCACGGTCCAGAGCCTCTTCAGACGCATCCGGAGCACCCATGAGCACGTTGTCGCGCACCGAGGCCGAGAACAGCGTCGCATCCTCGAAGGCCATCGCCACGTGCGTGCGCAGCTCCTTGAGGGTGAGGTCGCGCACGTCGACGCCGTCGAGCAGCACGCGGCCACCGGTGACGTCGTAGAGGCGGGTCGGCAGGGCCGTGAGCGTCGTCTTGCCCGAGCCCGTGATGCCGATGAGCGCCATCGTCTCGCCCGGCTGCAGCTCGAGCGTCGCGCCATCGACCAGGTCGCGCTCGTGGCTCTGCGCGTCCTGGTAGCGGAAGTGCACATCCTCGAACACCAGCGAGCCCCTGGGCTCGGCGATCGTCGTGGGAGCCGCCGGGTCCACGATGGAGTTCTCGGAGTCGGTGATCTCGTGGAAGCGGCGCGAGGCGTTCGACGCGTCGATGAGGAACGCGAACAGGAAGCCGATCGACTCGATGGGCCAGTTGAGCACCATCGCGATCGCGAAGAACGCGGCGAGCGTGCCGACCGAGAGCTGGCCGTCGGCGGCGAGACCGACGCCGACGAACAGGCAGACCGCGTAGGAGATGTAGGGCACGATCGTGAGCCACATCCACAGGTAGCCGTCCATGCGGGCCTTGTCGATCTCGGTCTCGCGGAGCTTCGAGGCCTGCGCCGTGAATCCCTCGAGCGCGTGGCGGCCGCGGCCGAATGCCTTGAGCACGCGGATGCCGTGGATCGACTGCTCGACGGTGGTCGCGAGGTCGCCGGCCTGATCCTGCGCCGAGCGCGAGACCAGGTGGTAGCGCTGCTCGAAGCGCAGCGCGACCCAGGCGATCGGCGCCGACAGCACGACGAAGATGCTCGCCAGCAGCGGGCTCCAGACGAACAGGATGACGATGCCCACGACGAGTGTGATCGAGTTCACGACCAGCAGCGGAGCACCGAAGGCTGCGAAGCGCCGCAGCATGCCGAGATCCTGCACGGCGCGGCTGAGCAGCTGGCCCGACTGCCAGCGGTCGTGGAAGGCCACGGGCAGCGCCTGCAGCTTGCGGTAGAGCGCGCTGCGCATCGTCGCCTCGACCTGCGTCGAGGGCAGCGTCACGAGGAACCGGCGCATGAAGACGAAGAACGCCTCGCCGAGCGCCAGCACCAGGATGAGCAGCGCGACGGGCCAGACGGCGGCCGCGTCGGCGTTGGCGAGCGGGCCGTCGACGAGCGCGCGCATCACCATCGGCGTCGCGAGGCTCAGCAGCGCCGAGAGCAGCGCTGCGAGGGTGCCGAAGAGGAAGCGCGGCAGCTGCGGGCGGATGTACGGCATGAGCCGGCTGAGCGCGCGCAGGTGACCGGCCGGCTTCGCGGGCTCGGCGATCGGATCGGGCTTGGGCAGGTCCGGGCTGGACGTCGAGGACATAGGGGATCCTTCGAGGCCGCCGACGTCGTGCGTCAGCGGTGGAGCGGAGCGAGCGGTAGCTCGCAGATGGTGGTGCTGCGTCGATCTTCGGTTGTGCCACCGACACCGACGGGGCGAGCGATGCTCGCGGCGGGCTGAGGCCCTGCTGCTAGCGGGCTCCGGCGCGTCCGAAGCGGACGGGGAGGAAGCCGACGGCAGCGATCGGGGTGGTCGTCGTCGTGCGCATGGCATCCTCCTGGGTCGGCCGCTCCCCTGTGGCGCGGACAGCCTTTCAGTGTAGGCAAACGTGCGCCGCCGCGTCTAGCCCCTGGACCAAGATTCGCTCGATCAGGATGCCGGTGGCGCGCCCTCCAGCTGCCGCAGCAGGGCCTCGGCCTCGGCGGGACGTCCCAGCAGCAGCACCGGCGGGGCCGACGCATCCGCGTGCCATGCCCGCATCCGCTCGCGCTTCGACGCCCAGGAGCGGACGTGCCAGGCGATGATCGAGTCGCGGCTGAGCGCGCGGGGGAACGTCTCGACGTTGCCGTTGCAGACGAGCTCACGGGTGCGGATGCGCCGGATGGTTCGGCGGATGAGTCGCGCGAGCGACACGGCGCGCGGGTAGTCGAGGGCGACGATCACGTCGATGCGATCCCAGGCGTGCTCGGCGTGTGAGGACCAGAGCGAGTCGAAGACCCACTGCTCATCGTGGATGCGCGGGAGCACACGGCGCAGCTGCTCGGCGTCGGGCACCTGTGTCCAGCCCGGATCCCAGCAGAGCTCGTCGACGAGCGTGACCGGCAGCCCGAGCCGCTCCCCCAGCGCGAGCGCCATGGTCGACTTGCCCGCGCCGGTCGCGCCGAAGCAGAGCACGCGGCGCGCGCGCCGCACGTCGTCGAAGGTGCCAGCGCTCATCCGCCCGACGCTACCAATCATCCTCGCGGCCCGCGCCAACAGCCGCCCAGCGGTAGTCCGGCGCGCGGGAGGTAGTCGCGGACGGCTACCTCCCGGGCGCGGGACTACCTGCCGACTGGGAGTTCGGCAGCGCGCGAGCTGGCAGCGCCCGGGCGCGGGACAACCTGCCGAGTGGGGCTGCTGCGCACGAGCGGGGCCCGCGCGCCGGCCCCAGTCAGGCGCAAGTGCCCCAGTCGGCCGGGCGCCTGCTGGCGCTCGGCGTGCGTGAGGCCGCTCAAGTGTCGGCCGCGCGCCCGCGCGGCGTGCGTGAGGCCGCTCAGTGCGCGAAGTGCCGCTCGCCCGTGAAGTACATCGTGATGCCCGCGGCGTTCGCTGCCGCGATGACCTCCTCGTCGCGCACCGATCCGCCCGGCTGCACGACGGCGACGACACCCGCGTCGAGCAGCACCTGCAGGCCGTCCGCGAAGGGGAAGAACGCATCCGACGCCGCCACCGATCCCGCGGCGCGATCGCCCGCGCGCGAGACCGCGAGCGCGCACGAGTCGACGCGGTTGACCTGCCCCATGCCGACACCCACGGAGGCGCCGCCCGCAGCGAGCAGGATGGCGTTCGACTTCACCGAGCGCACCGCGCGCCACGCGAACTCGAGGTCGGTCAGCACCGCATCCGACACGTGCGAGCCCGAGACGCGCCGCCAGGTGTGCGACGAGAAGCCCTCGAAGGTGTCGGGCTGCTGCACGAGCACGCCGCCGGAGACCTGGCGCAGCTCGGAGCCCTCGCGCGCGTAGCCCTCGGGCAGCCGCAGCAGCCGGATGCTCTTCTTGGCCGTGAGCAGCTCGAGCGCCTCGGGCTCGAAGTCGGGCGCGACGACGACCTCGGTGAAGATCTCCTTCACGGTCTCGGCCATCGCGCGCGTCACGGTGCGATTCGCGGCGATCACGCCGCCGAAGGCCGACACCGGGTCGCATGCGTGCGCGCGCTCGTGCGCCGATGCGATGGGGTCGGCTGCGCCCGGCGCGGCGATCGCGATCCCGCACGGGTTCGCGTGCTTGATGATCGCGACGGCGGGCTCGGTGAAGTCGAAGGCGGCGCGCAGGGCGGCATCGGCGTCGACGTAGTTGTTGAACGACATCGGCTTGCCGTGCAGCAGCTCGGCCTGCGTGATGCCGCGGCCGCCCGCCAGCCCGAACAGCCCGGCCTGCTGGTGGCTGTTCTCTCCGTAGCGCAGGCCCTGCACGAGGGTCGCAGCGCCGACGGCTCGCAGCAGGCCGCTCGCGCTCGAGGTGTCGGGGGCGGATGCGTCGGTGGCGGATGCGTCGGCCGACGCGGCCGGGCCGCTCGCCTGTGCGGGTGCGGAGGCGGGCACCGCAGCGGCACCCGCCGCAGTGCCCGGCTCGACGAGCGCCGGCCGCTCGGCGATCGGCGCGGCGTCGGTCGCCGCGGCTGCGGCAGGAGCGACAGCCGTGGGAGCAGCGGGGGCCACGGGAGCCTCGGCAGCTGGGGCAGCAGGAGCCGTTGCCGCAGGAGCGGTCGCCGCAGGAGCCGCGACCTCGTCGACGGGCTCCCCTGCGAACCAGCGCGCGACCGCGCGGTCGTAGCCGGCGGTGTGCGCGAACGCATCGCGGGCGAGCGCGCGACGCTGCATGAGCGAGAGGCCGGTCGCAGCCGCCTTCTCGATCAGCGGATAGACGCGCGGGTCGGTCACGATCGCGACGTTGGCGTGGTTCTTGGCTGAGGCGCGCACCATGGCGGGGCCGCCGATGTCGATCTGCTCGACGATGTCGGCATCCGGCGCCCCAGAGCGCACCGTCTCGACGAAGGGGTAGAGGTTCACGACCACGAGCTCGAACGGCTCGATGCCGAGCTCGGCGAGCTCCGCCTCGTGGTGCTCGAGCCGCAGGTCGGCCAGCAGGCCGGCGTGGATCGCCGGGTGCAGCGTCTTGACGCGGCCGTCGAGCGCCTCGCGGAATCCCGTGACGCTCGCCACCTCGGTGACGGCGAGCCCCGCATCCGCCAGCATCTTCGCCGTCGAGCCGGTCGAGACCAGCTCGACGCCCGCCGCGGCGAGGGCACGGCCGAGCTCGACGATGCCTCGCTTGTCGCTCACCGAGAGCAGCGCGCGCCGGAACGGCACCTGGTCGCGATCGCGATAGAGGCTCTGCTCGTGCTGGGGTCCGCTCACTGTGCTGTCCTTAGCTGTCGGTTCGGTCGAGGCGATGCTCGAGCCCGTGGTCGGCGAGGTCGATGGTGCCGTCGGCGATGTGGGTGATGACGCTCGCCAGCAGGTCGCGCTCGACGAGCTTGATGCGGTCGTGGAGGGAATCCTGCGTGTCGTCGGGCAGCACGGGCACGCGCTGTTGAGCGAGGATCGGGCCGGTGTCGATGCCGCTGTCGACGATGATGACGCTCGCACCGGTCTGCGCGACGCCCGCCGCGAGCGCGTCGCGCACGCCCTGGGCGCCGGGGAACTCCGGCAGGTGAGCCGGATGGGTGTTGAGGATCGCCGGCTCGAAGCGCGAGACCGCCGAGGCCGAGAGCAGCCGCATGAAGCCCGAGAGCACGACCAGGTCGGGCTCGAAGGCGTGGATGCGGTCGGCGATGCGCGCCGACCACTCCTCACGGGGTGCCACGAAGGGCTCGACGAAGGTGGGGATGCCGGCCGCGGCTGCCACCTCGAGGCCGCCGCACGCACGGTCGGCGCCGACGGCGATGATCTCGGCAGGCACGCTCCCCGCGTTGGTGCGCTGGAGCAGATCGGCGAAGTTGGTGCCGCTGCCGGAGACGAGGACGACGAGGCGCAGCACGTCCTCCATCCTACCGAGGGTCGCGATCCGTCTCGCCCTCGCCCTGCTCGCCCGCGTCGGCGACCGGCTCCACCGGCTGCGTGCGGGTCTGATCCTCGGTCGAGACGGCGACGACCGGCGAGGTCTCCTGGGCCGGCGTCGAGCCGTGCGTCGGCGTCGGCTCAGGCTTCGGCTTCGGCTTCGGCTTCGGCGCAGGCGTCGACTCAGCGGCCGCCAGCGGCTCGACCGCCTCCGTCGGCTGGTCGTCCGACCACTCCGAGGGTATGGAGGCATCCTCGTCGACCGTCTCGCCCGGACCCCGGCCGAAGCCGAAGAAGTCGCGCAGCGTCGAGCCTTCTCGCTCGGCGGCCAGCGGCACCGCGAAGCCTCCCGCGAGCGCCCCCGTGCCCCGCCCGCCTGCGAGCATGCCGATCAGCAGGCCGATGCCGATCTCGAGGGCTCCCCACGCGGCGACCAGCACCGCATCCGGCCCCGTGACGGAGAGGCGGCCAGGGCCGATCGCGCCCGTCGAGAGCATCGCCAGGATGCCGAGCAGCGCACCCGCGAGCACACCGCCGCCCAGCGCGGCGATCGCGAGCTCCCACCAGTGCACCGGTCGACCCGGCGTGCCGGCCAGCAGGCTCTGACGCGCGAGGACGCCGACGAGCACCGCGGCGAGCACGGGCAGCACGACGACGACGGCCATCCACGGCTGGGCGCTCGGGTCGATCGCAGCCAGCAGCGGCATCGCGGGCACCGGGCCGAGATCGGTGCCGAGCGGCGAGACGCTCGAGCCGCGACCGATCATGAACCCGGGCCCGATCGCCCAGGTGGCGCCCCAGACGATCGCGACGGGGGCGAGCGCCAGCTGCAGCAGGAACATCACGATCACGCCGACCGCGGTGACCCCGAGCGACTCGAGCAGCAGCAAGCCCTCGGTGAAGCGCAGGAACAGCCCGGCGCCGACGAGCAGCGCACCGACGCCGAGCACCGCGATCGTGCTGCCGACACCGGTCCGGAGCGCCGTGCGGATCGAGCGCAGCCAGCGATCCTCGATCGTGAGCGTGCGAGCGGCGGCGAGGAGCCAGTCGTGCTTGTGCACCGCGAGCACCGCGCCGCCCATGCCCACGAGGGCGACGAGCGCGGGGAAGACGGCGGCATGTGCCAGATTGGGCGCCGCCGTGGCGTGCTGTGCGCTCACGCCGACGAGCAGGCCGATCGTGCCGGTCGCCGCGGCACCGAGCACCACGGCGATGGTCGTGTCGATGATCGGCAGCGTGGCGAGCCTGCGACCGCTGCGCCAGTGCAGCCAGAAGGTGATCAGGCCGATGCCCCACGCACCGAGCGAGAGCACCCACGAGCGCCCCGCCTCCTCGAGGCCGACGGCGATGACGGCGTCGCGGCCGAGGGTGACGCCGAGGTCGACGCCGTGGCCCACGAGCCACGCGTCCGCGGCGAGGCGCCACTGCAGCAGCGGGTCGCCCCCGAAGCCCTGATCGATGCCCCAGACGGCGAGGCAGACGAGCGCGCACAGCACGAGGCCCACCGCCGCGATGGCGGCGGACTCGACTGCCTGGCCGATCCCGGCCCACACGCGACGCACGGCAGGCACCCTACCGAGGCATCCGCCCTCTGTGTCGCCGCCTCGCCGCGCGACGCGGGCTGGCTAGACGGTAGGTTGGATGGGCACGGCGCGGCCCGCGAGACGACTGCCGGCCGCCGTTCTTCAACTTCACCGCGAGGGGTTCGAGCCGCATGGCCAAGATCATCTACACGTACACCGACGAGGCGCCGATGCTCGCGACGCACTCCTTCCTGCCGATCGTGAGCGCGTTCGCCGCCGCGGCCGACGTGGAGGTCGAGAGCCGCGACATCTCGCTGGCAGGTCGCATCGTCTCGGCGTTCGCCGACCTGCTGCCCGCCGACCAGCGGGAGTCGGATGCGCTGGCAGAGCTGGGCGAGCTGGCGAAGACGCCGGAGGCCAACATCATCAAGCTGCCGAACGTCTCGGCATCCGTGCCGCAGCTGAAGGCAGCCGTCACCGAGCTGCAGGCGCAGGGCTTCGCCCTCCCCGACTACCCGGATGAGGTCACGACGGATGAGGAGCGCGAGATCCGCGCCCGCTACGACGCCATCAAGGGCTCCGCCGTGAACCCGGTGCTGCGCGAGGGCAACTCGGATCGCCGCGCGCCGCGCTCGGTGAAGGAGTACGCCCGCAAGCACCCGCACTCGATGGGCGCGTGGGCTGAGGATTCGAAGACGGCCGTCGTCACGATGGACGCCGGCGACTTCCGTGCGAACGAGCAGTCGGTCACGCTCCGCGCAGACGACACCCTGCAGATCCGCCTCGTCGGCACCGACGCGGAGACGACCGTGCTGAAGGACGGCCTCGCTGTGCTCGCCGGCGAGATCGTCGACGCGACCTTCATGAGCGCGTCGGCGCTCGACGCGTTCCTGCGCGCGCAGGTCAAGCGCGCCCGAGACGAGCACGTGCTGTTCTCGGCACACCTCAAGGCGACGATGATGAAGGTCTCCGACCCCATCATCTTCGGCCACGTCGTGCGCGCGTTCCTGCCGACCGTCTTCGAGAAGTACGGCACGCAGCTCGAGCAGGCGGGCCTCTCGCCCGAGAACGGCCTCGCCTCGATCCTCTCCGGCCTCTCGGAGCTCGACGACTCGACCGCCGCCGGCGTGCGCAAGGCGATCGAGGACGGCATCGCCGATGGCCCCCGCCTCGCGATGGTGAACTCCGACCGCGGCATCACCAACCTGCACGTGCCCTCTGACGTGATCGTGGATGCCTCGATGCCGGCCATGATCCGCCAGTCCGGCCACATGTGGGGCCCGGACGGCGAAGAGGCCGACACGCTCGCCGTGATCCCCGACTCCTCCTACGCGGGCATCTACCAGGTCGTCATCGAGGATTGCCAGGCCAACGGCGCCTTCGACCCGACCACCATGGGCTCGGTGCCCAACGTCGGCCTCATGGCGCAGAAGGCCGAGGAGTACGGCTCGCACGACAAGACCTTCCGCCTCGAGCGGGCAGGCCGCGTCGAGGTCGTGAACGGCGCCGGCGAGGTGCTGCTCTCGCACGACGTCGAGGCCGGCGACATCTGGCGCGCGTGCCAGACGAAGGATGTGCCGGTGCGCGACTGGGTCAAGCTCGCGGTGACGCGCGCTCGCGCCTCGTCGACCCCCGCGGTGTTCTGGCTCGACAAGGCTCGCGCGCACGACGCCGAGCTCATCAAGAAGGTCGAGGAGGAGCTGCCGAAGCACGACACTGCGGGCCTCGACATCCAGATCCTCAGCCCGATCGAGGCGACCAAGCTCTCGATCGAGCGCATCCGCCGCGGTGAGGACACCATCTCGGTGACCGGCAACGTGCTGCGCGACTACAACACCGACCTCTTCCCCATCCTCGAGCTCGGCACGAGCGCGAAGATGCTGTCGGTCGTGCCGCTGCTCAGCGGCGGTGGGCTGTTCGAGACGGGCGCCGGCGGCTCTGCCCCGAAGCACGTGCAGCAGCTGGTCGAGGAGAACCACCTGCGCTGGGACTCGCTGGGCGAGTTCATGGCGCTGGCCGAGTCGTTGCGCCACCTGTCGGAGTCGACCGGCAATGCGCGCGCCGGCGTGCTGGCCGAGACGCTCGATGCAGCGACCGGCTCGTTCCTCGGCGACAACAAGTCGCCCTCGCGCAAGGTCGGCGAGATCGACAACCGCGGCAGCCACTTCTGGCTCGCCCGCTACTGGGCTGAGGAGCTCGCAGCGCAGACGGACGACGCCGCGCTGGCCGCGACGTTCGGGCCGGTCGCCGAGCAGCTGGCCTCGCAGTCGAACACCATCGAGCAGGAGCTGCTCTCGGTGCAGGGCAGCCCGGTCGACCTGGGTGGCTACTACCGCGTCGACACCGACCTGGCCGACGCCGCCATGCGCCCGAGCGCCTCGCTGAACGCGATCCTCGCGCCGCTGCGCTGAGGCGCGCCGACCAGCGCTGACGCACGCGACGGGCCCGGCTTCGGCCGGGCCCGTCGTCGTCTCGGCAGATGTGCAGCTGAGAGCAGGCTCGCCTGCACTACGCAGCCGAGTGCCCGCTCAGCCGCACATCTGCCGAGCGCGGCCAGCGATGGTCACCCCGCCGGATGATCGCGAGGATGTCGCGCTCGACATTCGGCCAGTCGTCGACGATCTGGCGATAGGTGAGCCTCAGCGGCAGGTACCCGCGGGCGGCGAGCTGCCGGTCGCGCGCTCGGTCTGCCTGCTGCTGCTCCCAGTCCGAGTGGAATGCCTTGCTGTCGCACTCGATCACGAGCCTGTCCCCCACCAGCAGATCGACCCGCATGCCCTCCCAGATCGAGATCTGCGGCCGCACCATGATGCCGAGCAGCCGCAGCCGAACCCTGACCATCGACTCCGTGCCCGACTCAGCGCGATCGAAGGGGTCCGCCAGCAGCTGGATGCGCACCGGTGCATCGCGCAACCACTGCTCCAGCTCGTGCTGCGTCGCCATCCTGAGCTGCACCAGCGAATCCGCCACGACCACCACGTCCTCTGCGCTTCCGCACTTGAGCAGGCAGCGGAACGCGATCTCCAGCTCGTCCACCGCCTGCGCGACCGCCGGTCGCCCGCCGTGTGGCGAGCAGCCGCGCTTGCCCGCCCGCCTGGGATAGCGAGTGTGACTGCGCACCGTCAGCGCCTCCGGCACCCACACGCCCCGAGCCCGCAACGCGCTCGCGCAGGAGAGGCAGCCGCCGGCTCGCACTGCCGCGATGACGGCCGCATCCGCGCCGTCCTGCGCGAACCAGCCGTCGCGCAGCCGTTGCAGCGAGCGCTCGCGCACAGCACGCGCGAGCTGCGCCTTCGTCCAGCCGCCAGAGAGGAGCTGGGCCGCCGTGAGGACACCCAGCGAGACAAGGAGCGGATCGAGCATGGCGCGGAGACTGCCACGACCGCGCGCGGTCCCGGGGCGGCGGCACCCGCGCCTGTGGATCAGGTCAGGTCGTCGTGCTCGCCGCGGCACCAGGCGATGTGCCGGGCCGCCGAGCGCTCGACCGCCGCGGGGCCATCCTCGATCAGCTGCCCGGGGATGTTGCCGTAGATGCGCCGGTAGCGCAGCGGCGCGAGCTGGTCGGCGATTCGCCGCACGACGCCGGGCGACATCGGGATGTTGTTGGGGAACGAGCGCATGAACCCCAGGCTCGCCCGGTCTGGCTTCGGCTGGATGGTGTCGCCGGCGAGCAGTGATCCCTCACCGTCGCTGCCCTGCTGCCACACCACCATCGCCGAGCCCGGGAAGTGCCCGCCGAAGCGGATCAGCCGCACACCGGGCAGCAGCTCGACCTCCTGGTCCCACAGCTCGACCCGCTCGTGCTGGCGCTGGATCCAGGATGCGTCGCGTCGGTTGACGAGCACGCGCGCGTCGAGCGCATCCGCCCACGCGCACTGCACCCCGAACATGTGCGGGTGCGAGGCTGCGACCGCCACCAGCCCGCCGAGCTCGCGCACCTGCTCGACGGCGGCATCCGTGATGGTGCCGATCGGGTCCCAGAGCAGGTTGCCGCCGTCGGTCTGCACCAGCAGCGCCCGCTGGCCGATGCCGACCGCGGGCTCGGACGTGATCGCCCAGAGGCCGGGCTCATCCTCGACCACGTCGACGCGCATGCCGTCGCGCTGCTGCACGTCGACGGAGGTCCAGACCTGCCCGTGCCGCGGCACCCACTGGCGCTCGTCGGCGCAGATCGGGCAGGTCTCTGGCAGGGGCTCGGCGGATTCCACGCCGCACGTCGCGCACAGGATCGTCATGGCTCCACCCTGCACCCGCAGGCCTCCCAGCGCCAAGGGAATCGCAGCATCGCCCGCCGCGTTGGCCCCGGCATGCGAGCAGCGATCTACGACAGCTACGGCGGCACCGACCGCATCCGCGTGACCGACGTCCCAGAGCCCAAGGTGGGCCCCGCGACCGTGCTCATCCGGGTGCGCTCCGCCGGCGTCAACCCGGTCGACTGGAAGGTCATGGCCGGCTACCTCGACGGCATGTTCGACGCGGTCTTCCCGGTCATTCCGGGGTGGGATGTGTCGGGTGTCGTCGAGGCCGTCGGGCTCGACACACCGGAGTTCCAGGTGGGCGACGAGGTGATGGCCTACGCGCGCAAGGACGCGCTGATCGGCGGCACCTTCGCAGAGCTCGTCGCGGTGCCGGTGCGCGCCGTGGCGCGCAAGCCCGCCTCGCTGGACTGGCACCAGGCAGCCGGCCTGCCGCTCGCCGGCCTCACCGCCTACCAGCTCATCGATCGCCTGGAGGTCGCCGAGGGCGAGACCGTGCTCATCCACAACGCCGGCGGCGGGGTCGGCTCGCTCGCCGTGCAGATCGCCATCGCACGCGGCGCGCGCGTCATCGGCACCGCCGGCGAAGGCAATCACGAGCGGCTGCGCGAGCTCGGCGCCGAGCCGGTCGCCTACGGCGACGGTCTGGTCGAGCGTGTGCGAGCGCTCGCGCCAGAGGGCGTCGACGTCTCGCTCGACCTGGTCGGCGGCGTGCTCGGGCAGGCGAAGGCACTGCTCCGCGAGGGCGGCAGGCTCGGCTCCATCGCCGACGGCTCGGTCGCCGAGCACGGCGGCCTCTCGCTCTGGGCTCGCCCCAGCAGCGCCGACCTGGCGGTGCTCGCGCGCCTCGCCGACGACGGCGACCTGACGGTGCCCATCGACGCAGTGCATCCGCTCGATGACGTCGCAGGCGCCTTCGAGCGCAGCATGACCGGCCACACCGCCGGCAAGATCGTGATCGAGATCAGCGCCTAGCGCAACCCGGCAGGACGACGAATGCCCCCGGCGATCGCCGGGGGCATTCTCGCTGGTCGCGTCAGAGCGACTCGATGATCTCCCGCATCAGGCGAGCGGTCTCGGTCGGCGTCTTGCCGACCTTGACGCCGGCGGCCTCGAGGGCCACCTGCTTCGCCTCCGCCGTGCCCGACGAGCCCGAGACGATGGCGCCTGCGTGGCCCATGGTCTTGCCCTCGGGAGCGGTGAAGCCAGCGACGTAGCCGACGACCGGCTTCGTCACGTTGGCCTTGATGAAGTCCGCAGCGCGCTCCTCGGCGTCGCCGCCGATCTCGCCGATCATGACGATCGCCTTGGTCTCCGGGTCGGCCTCGAAGGCCTCGAGCGCGTCGATGTGCGTCGTGCCGATGACCGGGTCGCCGCCGATGCCGATGGCGGTCGAGAAGCCGATGTCGCGCAGCTCGAACATCATCTGGTAGGTCAGCGTGCCCGACTTCGACACCAGGCCGATGGGGCCCTTGCCGGTGATGTTCGCGGGCGTGATGCCGACGAGCGACTCCTCCGGCGTGATGATGCCGGGGCAGTTCGGGCCGATGATGCGCGTGGTGCCCTTGGCCTTGGCGTGCGCCCAGAACTCGGCGGAGTCCTGCACGGGGATGCCCTCGGTGATGACCACGAGCAGGCCGATGCCCGCGTCGACGGCCTCGATGACGGCGTCCTTGGCGAAGGCCGGCGGCACGAACACGATCGAGGTGTCGGCGCCGGTCTCGGCCATGGCCTCGGCGACCGAGCCGAAGACGGGCAGCTCGACCTGCGAGCCGTCCTGCGCGACGTGCGAGACGGTCGTGCCGGCCTTGCGCGCGTTCACGCCGCCGACGACCTGGGTGCCGGCCGCGAGCATGCGGGCGGTGTGCTTCGAGCCCTCGCCGCCGGTGATGCCCTGGACGATGACCTTGTTGTCCTTGTTGAGGTAGATCGACATCTCTTGCTCCCTTACGCCGCAGCCAGCTCGGCGGCCTTGTCGGCTGCCTCATCCATCGTGTCCACGACCGTCACCAGCGGGTGCGCGGCGTCGGCGAGGATCTTGCGACCCTCCTCGACGTTGTTGCCGTCGAGGCGCACGACGAGCGGCTTGGTCGCCGCGTCGCCGAGGATCTCGAGTGCCTGCACGATGCCGCGGGCGACCTCGTCGCACGCCGTGATGCCGCCGAAGACGTTGACGAAGACGCTCTTGACGTCTGCGTCGTTCAGGATGACGTCGAGGCCGGCAGCCATGACCTGCGCGGATGCGCCGCCACCGATGTCCAGGAAGTTGGCCGGCTTCACGCCGCCGTGACGCTCGCCCGCGTAGGCGACCACGTCGAGCGTCGACATGACCAGCCCCGCGCCGTTGCCGATGATGCCGACCTGGCCATCGAGCTTCACGTAGTTGAGGTCCGACTCCTTGGCCTTCGCCTCGAGCGGGTCGGCAGCCGCCTTGTCCTCGAGCGCCGCGTGACCCGCCTGGCGGAAGTCGGCGTTCTCATCGAGCGAGATCTTGCCGTCGAGCGCGATGATGTCGCCGCCCTCGGTGAGCACGAGCGGGTTCACCTCGACCAGCGTGGCGTCCTCCTTGACGAAGACGTCGTAGAGCTTCACGATGACCGGAGCGACCTTGGCGACCAGCTCCTCGGGGAACTTCCCGGCACGCACGATCTCCTCGGCCTTCGCGGCGTCGATGCCGACGGCGGGGTCGACCTCGATCTTCGCGAGCGCCTCGGGTCGCTCCTCGGCCAGCTGCTCGATCTCCATGCCGCCCTCGAACGAGCACATGGCGAGGTACGAGCGGTTCGCGCGGTCCAGCAGCACAGAGAAGTAGTACTCCTCCTTGATGGCTGCGCCCTCTGCCACCATCACGCGCTGCACCGTGTGCCCCTTGATGTCGAGGCCGAGGATGGCTTCCGCTGCATCCTTCGCCTCCGCGGGGCTCTTGGCCAGCTTCACGCCGCCTGCCTTGCCACGCCCGCCGGTCTTGACCTGTGCCTTCACGACGACGACTCCGCCGCCGAGCTCCGTGGCTGCTGCCTCGGCCTGCTCGGGGGTGTCGGCCGTGATGCCGCGCAGCACAGGAACCCCGTGCTGCTCGAACAGGTCTCTTGCCTGGTACTCGTAGAGATCCACGCGTCATCCAATCCGTGTGTTTTGGGGGGATTCGCCGCGACAAGCCTAGCCCCGCCAAGGGGGCGCTCCTGCGCGCTTTCGGTGCTCCGAACCCCGAAGATTCGGCTTTCTTGCGGCTTTCGTACGAGCCTCGCCTTGCTTGCGGCGCTCGCACCGACCCCGGACGATGGTTGCACAGGAGGACACATGGATCCCGCACTGCAGCGTCGGCCCGACCTGCCACCGCCGGTCGAGTCGATGACCTCGAAGCTCAACTGGCTGCGCGCCGGCGTGCTCGGCGCGAACGACGGCATCGTCTCGACGTCGGCGCTCATGGTCGGCGTCGCGGGCGCGGGCACCTCCGTCGGCGGCGTCCTCACGGCGGGGCTCGCGGCGCTCGTCGCCGGCGCGTTCTCGATGGGCGTCGGCGAGTACGTCTCGGTCTCGTCGCAGCGCGACAGCGAGCGCGCCGCCATCCGCCGCGAGCAGCTGTTCCTGGAGGCACAGCCAGAAGCACAGGTCGATCAGCTCGCGCACATGTATGAGCTGCGCGGCCTCAAGCCCGCGACCGCGCACCAGGTGGCGGTCGAGCTGACCGATGCCGATCCGCTGCGCGCGCACCTCGACGTCGAGTACAAGCTCGACCCCGAGGATCTCAACAACCCGTGGTCGGCCGCCGCCGCCTCCGCGCTCGCGTTCACGCTCGGCTCGCTCGTGCCGTTGCTCGCGGCGCTGCTCTCCCCCGCCGCCTGGATGCCCTGGCCGATCATCGTCGCGACGGTGCTCGCGCTGCTGGTGACCGGCATCGTCTCCGCCCGCATCGGCGCCTCGAGCAAGCGCGCCGCGATGCTGCGCGTGCTGCTGGGCGGCATCGTCGCGCTGGCAGCGACCTGGCTGATCGGCTCGCTCTTCGGCAGCCCGGTGCACTAGCCGAGTGTCGACCGCGCCGGCCCGTCAGCCTCCGCGACCTGCCCGCTCGCGCTCCTGCTCCTGCTCCTCCGGCAGATCGAGCTCGCCGACCACCGAGACCGAGACGTCCTGCACCCGCCAGTCGAGCGCCATGATGTCGGCGACCGCACGGTCGACATCCGCCACCTTCACCGTGCCGCGCCTGGGCACCACGAAGGCCTCGACGTGCAGCACCTGGCCCTCGTCGCGGATCCTGCTGGCCGCCTCGCGCACCCAGCGACGCCGCCGCAGCAGCACGTCGATGCGACCGTGCACCGGGTCGGGCTCCGACTGATCAAAGGTGGTGGCGCGCATGTCCATGAGGTCGAGCACGGATGCGCGGGTGTTCTTGACGCCGTCCCACAGGATGCTGAGGGAGATGAAGAGGGCTGCGGCGCCGTCGAGCCACCAGATGCCCATGCCGATGCCGAGCACTCCGATGATCGAGCCGACGTTCGTCGTCCAGTCGGCCTGCGCCATGTCGGCGTCGGCGTAGAGCAGCTTGTTGTTGAGCTGCTTCGCGAGCCGCATCTTCATGCGGCCGTAGATGAGCGGGCCGATCACGATCAGTGCCATCACGGACACCATCACCCAGCCCTGCCACACGGTGACGCCGAAGAGCTGCATGGTGCCGATCGGCGGATGCTCCTGCTTCACGAGGCCGCTGATCGCCTCGAAGCAGAGGTTGGCGCCGACGGCGAGCAGCGCGACGCCCGCGACGAGGTGGCCGACGCCCATCGCCCGGTGGTAGCCGTATGGATGCTTCGCGGTCGCGGCGCGACGCACGAACGGCAGCGCGACGAGGAACGCGATCTGCGGGATCGTCGAGAGGATGTCCTCCACCCAGGCCGTGCGCATGGCCTGGGAGTTGCCCATCACCAGGGCGACGACCGTGATCGTGCAGGCGGTGTAGGCGAGCACCGCCCACTCCAGCGTGCGCGCCTTGCGCATCGCTCGCGCCTGCTCCTCGGGCAGCTCGCGCCCGCCGATGCGGCTCACGGCTCGCCCTCCGTCTCGGCGTCGAGGTGCCGTTCGAGCGCCGAGAGGAACGCGTTCTCGCCCATCGGCGCGAGCATGACGAGGCCGCTGGTCGAGCCGTCCTGCTGCTCGGCCTCGGCGTAGGAGCGGGTGAGCGCCACACGGTCGCTCCAGGGCGTCTGCTCGGTGAGGCCGCCGATCACCAGGTCGAGCTCGCCGATCTCGAGCAGCTGCACGAGCGACTGCTCGCTGCCCTCCGTCCACTCGACGCTCGCTCCGATCGAGCCGGCGAAGGAGCCCACGAGCGCCACCTCGGTGCCGGCGGGCTGCTCGCCGCTGGTGTCGACGTGCGGCGGGTTGGGCGTGATGCCCACCTGCAGCACGCCCCCGGTCACGTCGTCGAGCGTGCCCTCCACGTCGGACGGGATCGTGATGCCGCAGCCGGCAAGCACTGCGGTGAGTCCCGCAGCGAGCGCGACGGCAACGGGGCGGCGCATCCCGGGGCGGCGCATCCAACGTGCTCGCATGCCCGCAGGATAGCGCCGGTGTCCCCCAGCCGCGATGCACTCAGCGCACGCTGTAGCGCAGCTCCGGCCTGCCGGTGCCGCCGTAGCGCGGCGCCACCGCCGCCCGGCCCTCGATCACGAGCCTCTCGAGGTATCTGCGGGCGCTCACGCGTGCCATCCCCAGCTGCTCCGCGACCTCCGTGGCGCTGACGGAGCCCTCGACGCCCGCGAGCAGCGCCGCCACTCGATCGAGCGTGAGCTGCGAGCCAGCCACCGGCTGCTTCTGCCGCTCGCTGGGCTGCAGCATCGCGTCGACGGCGCGCTGGTCGAGCGGGTGGGTCGAGAGCGTCTCCGCCTGTGCGAGCTCAGCCCGGATGGCCTCCAGCCGTTCGCGCATCGCCTCGAGACCGAACGGCTTCACCAGGTAGTGGCGCACGCCGAACGCCCGCGCGGCGCGCACGGTCTCGAGGTCGCGGGCGGCGGTCACAGCGACGACCTCGCCGGCGAAGCCGCGCGCCCTGGCGACGCGCAGCACCTCGATGCCGGATGCGTCGGGAAGGTGCACGTCGAGGAGGACGAGGTCGGGGCGCACGGCTTCGATCGCCTCGAGCGCGTCGCGACCGGTGCCGGCCTCGCCGACGACGGCGAAGGCGCCGTGGCGCTCCACGAAGCCACGCGTGACGAGCGCGACCGCCTTGTCGTCCTCGACGATCAGCACGCGCAGCAGCCTCATGCGCGCACCTCGTCGACCGCGACGGTGCTCTCGACCACGGGCAGCGTCGCGATGAAGCGCGCACCGCCCAGCGGCGACGCCTCGACGATCGCGCTGCCGCCGAGTCGCTGGGCGACTCGGCGCACCAGGGTGAGTCCGTAGCCGCGCGAATGGCTGCCGGGGCGCTGCTTGGTCGAGACTTCGACGTCGAAGATCGACTCGCGCATCTCGGGCGCGACCCCCTCCCCTCGTCGTCCACCGTGATCGTCACGACGCGTCCCGCATCCGTCGTCTCGTCCGCGAGCGCCACCTCCACGCGTCCACCGGTCGAGGCGTCGAGCGCATTGTCGACCAGGTTGCCCAGCACCGTCAGCCAATCGCCCGCGACCGCCGCCGACGGGGCGGGCTGCAGCGCCGCATCCGTCGCCACCAGCTCGACCCCGTGCTCGCGCGCCTGCGCGCGCTTGGCCATCATGAGCGCGGCGACCTCGAGCTCGAGGATGCCCGACTCGGGCTCGAGCGGGTCGAGCGCGCCGCCGGCGCCCGCGCGCTCGATGACGCCCATCGCCGCATCCGTCTCGCCCAGCTCGAGCAGGCCGCCGAGCGTGTGCAGCGTGTTGGCGAACTCGTGCTGCTGCGCGCGCAAGGTCTCGGTCATCCCCTGCGCGCCAGCCAGGTCGCGCAGGGCGGCGTCGAGCTCGGTGCGGTCGCGCAGGATGAGCACGGTGCCCACCGCGCGGCCGTCGACGATCACCGTGTCGGCCCGCGCCACGAGCACGCGCTCACCGACGAGCACGAGCTGCTGCTCACCGGCGTCGGCCAGCAGCGGCTGCAGCTGCGCCTCTGCCACCTCGGAGACCGGCACGCCGGCGAGGTCGTCACCCTCGCGCCCGAGCAGCCGCAGCGCCGCGTCGTTGCAGAGCGCGATCGTGCCGTGCTCGTCGAGCACGACGAGCCCCTCGCCGATGCCGTGCAGCGTGGCGTTGCGGGTCTCGAGCATCGCCTTGATCTCGTCGGGCTCGACGCCGTGGATGCGCCGTCGCACGAGCGCCGCGGCCCAGGTCGCGAGCACGACGCCGAGCACGGCCGCGGCCGCGAGGCACACCCCGAGCACCCAGATGTCGTCGAGCCAGTCGGCGCGCACCTCGGATTCGAGGATGCCGACCGAGACCTGTCCGAGCAGTGAGCCGTCGACGTCGTAGACGGGCACCTTCGCCCGCCAGGAGACGCCGAGCGTGCCCTCCTGCGTGCCGACGAAGCGCACGCCGGTCTCGGCGGTGGTGGGGTCGGTCGAGACGCGCTCGCCGATGTTGTCGGGATTTGGATGCGAGAAGCGGATGCCGTCGCGGTCGGTGACGACGACGTAGGTCATGCCGGAGGCGATGCGGATGGTCTCGGCGATCGGCTGGATGACGCGGGAGGGATCCGGATCGTCGTAGGCGTCGATGACGGAGGGGAGCTGCGCGACCGATTCGGCGGTGCCGACCATCCGGTCGACGTAGGCGCTGCGCAGCACGCGCTCCTGGATGACGGCGGCGGCGGCCCCGGTGCCGAGGATGACGACGAGCATGATGGCGCTCTGCAGCAGCACCAGCTGCGTGCGCAGCGTCATCGCTCGTCCCACGAGCCCCATGCTAGGCCGCCCGGAGGCCGCTCGAAGGCCGCTCGAAGCCTGACCGAAACGACCGAAACGCACCTTTCGACCACAACGCCGGCCGCCCATCCGAGCCGGGCTAGGTTCGGCGAAGATCGTGACCCGGCATGGCGCCGGGCGCTCAAGGAGGAGACGTGCGATCCATGCACCCGAACACCGCGCGCAACACGCGCACGCAGTCCATGTTCCGAATCGGCCTGGCGGGTGCAGCGGCACTCGCGCTCGCCGCCTGCTCATCCGGCGGCACGCCCGCTGACGGCGAGGCGCCCGGCGCGATCAGCGCCGTCAACGTCATCGCCCCCGCCGATCCTGGCGGCGGCTGGGACCAGACCGCCCGCGAGATCTCGCGCGTGCTCACCGAGGACGGCATCGTCGGCTCCGCACCCGCGTCGAACATCGGCGGCGCCGGCGGCACCGTCGGCCTCGCGAACCTGGCGACCGAGACCGACCCCAACACGCTCATGGTCACGGGCTCCGTGATGGTCGGCGCGGTCGAGACGAACGCATCCGACACGCGCATCGAGGACATGACGCCGATCGCGCAGCTCACCGAGGAGCCGCTCGTCATCGTCGTGCCTGCCGACTCTCCCTACGAGTCCCTGCAGGATCTGGTCGACGCGATCGTCGCCGAGGGTCAGGGCGTCGCCGTCACCGGCGGCTCGGCCGGCGGCATCGACCACATCCTCGCGGGGCTGCTGCTCACCGAGGCGGGCGTCGCGCCCGAAGAGGTGCCCGGCACGCTCAACTACGTCGCCAACTCCGGCGGCGGCGAGGCGCTCACCATGCTGCTCGGCAACACCGTGCAGGCCGGGATCTCCGGCGTCGGAGAGTTCTCGGAGTCGGTGCTCTCCGGCGACCTGCGGGCGCTCGCGGTCTCGAGCGCCGAGCCCGCAGAGATGCTGCCGGACGTGCCGACGATCCAGGATGAGGGCATCGACGTCACCATCACGAACTGGCGCGGCGTCATCGCCCCTGGCGGCATCTCCGACGAGGAGCGCGCGGCGCTGATCGACCTCGTGACGCAGCTGCACGACAGCACCGTCTGGGCCGACGCGCTCGAGCAGCGCGGATGGACGGATGCGTTCCTCGCCGGTGACGACTTCGACGCGTTCCTGACGGAGGACATCACGCTGACGCAGGAGACCCTGCGCACGATCGGCCTGATCGAATGACCGCCACGACGACCGCCGGCGCACCCTCGGGTGCGCCGGCGGCGTCGCGTGCCGCGCGCATCGAGGCGATGGCCTTCGTCGGCCTCATCATCGTGCTCTCGATCGCCGTGCTCATCGCGACCACCACCATCCGCGAGCCTCCCGGCTCCACCAACACGCTCGGGGCGCGCGTCGTGCCCTACGCCGTCGGCGGCCTCATGCTCGTCAGCGCCATCGTCGTCCTCGTCGCACAGCTGCGCGGCCGCTTCGGCGAGGCGGAGGAGGGCGAGGACATCGACACCGAGCACGGCACCTCGTGGGGCGTGACCGGCATCGTGCTGCTGAGCTTCCTCTCGCTCATGCTGACGATCCCGCACCTCGGCTGGCCGCTCGGCGTCACCATCCTGTTCACCGGCGCATCCATCGCCCTGGGCGCGAAGCGCTGGTGGGCGGCCGTGCTGATCGGGCTCGCCATGGGTGTCGTGACGCAGCTCATCTTCGGCACCCTGCTCGGGCTATCGCTGCCCGTGACGGGCACCCTGACCTCCTGGATCGGCCTCTGATGGACACCTGGTCCCTGCTGCTCGACGGCTTCGCCACGGCGATCCAGCCCGTCTACCTGCTCTACGCGCTGCTCGGCGTGCTGCTGGGCACGGCCGTCGGCGTGCTGCCGGGCATCGGCCCCGCCATGACGGTCGCCCTGCTGCTGCCCATCACCGCCGTGCTCGAACCGACCGCGGCGTTCATCGTCTTCGCGGGCATCTACTACGGCGGCATGTACGGCGGGTCCACCACCTCCATCCTGCTGAACACCCCGGGTGAGTCTGCGTCGATCGTGACGGCGCTCGAGGGCAACAAGATGGCGCGCGCCGGCCGCGGCGCCGCCGCCCTCGCCACCGCCGCCATCGGCTCCTTCATCGCGGGCACGATCGCCACGGTGCTGCTCACGCTGCTGGCGCCGACGGTGGCGCGCTTCGCGGTCAGCCTCGGCCCGGCCGACTACTTCGCCCTGATGGTGATCGCCTTCCTCACCGTCGGCGCCCTGCTCGGCAACAGCATGTGGCGCGGCATGGTCTCGCTCGCGCTCGGCCTGTTCGTCGGCCTCATCGGCGTCGACACGCTGACCGGCCAGTCGCGCTTCACGCTCGGCATCCCGCAGCTCGGCGACGGCATCGACGTCGTGCTGGTCGCCGTCGGGCTCTTCGCGCTCGGTGAGGCGCTCTACGTGGGCTCGCGACTGCGAGGCGGCGAGCTGCCGATCATCCCGATCACCCGCGGCTGGCGCACCTGGATGCGCCGCTCCGACTGGGCGCGCTCGTGGAAGCCGTGGCTGCGCGGCGCATTCATCGGCTTCCCGATCGGCTCGATCCCGGCCGGTGGCGCCGACGTCGCGACCTTCCTCTCCTATGCGACAGAGCGCAGCCTGGCGAAGCCGGAGTACCGCAAGCAGTTCGGCAAGGGAGCGATCGAGGGCGTCGCGGGGCCCGAGTCGGCGAACAACGCGGCGGCCGCGGGCGTGCTCGTGCCGCTGCTGACGCTCGGCATCCCGACCACCGCGACCGCGGCGATCATGCTCTACGCGTTCCAGAGCTACGGCCTGCAGCCCGGCCCGCGCCTGTTCGAGTCGCAGCCGGAGCTCGTGTGGGCGCTCATCGCGAGCCTCTACATCGGCAACGTGCTGCTGCTGGTGCTCAACCTGCCGCTCGTGGGCATCTGGGTGAAGCTGCTGCAGATCCCCCGGCCCTACCTCTACGCCGGCATCCTGGTCTTCGCGGGACTCGGCGCCTACGCCACGAACTTCACGGTCTTCGACATCGCCGTACTGCTGGTGCTGGGCGTCGTGGGCTTCTTCATGCGGCGGCTCGGGTTCCCGATCGCACCGCTCGTGATCGGCGCGATCCTCGGCCCGATGGCCGAGGAGGAGCTGCGCACGGCGATGCAGATCGGCCAGGGCGACCCCGCCTACCTCGTGCAGAGCCCGTTCGCGGTCATCGCCTACGTGGCGATGGCGCTCATCGTCGTGCTCGCCCTGTGGCTCAAGCGCCGCCGCGCGCGCTATGAGGCCTCGCTGCCGACGGTCGAGACGACCACGATCGCGGCGCTCGACGAGGACATCGAGCTGCACGAGCCGCATCCCGAGCTCGACCGCGGACGGCTGTCGACGACGGCGCTGCCGAAGATCCGCCGCGATGGGCCCAACCATCCAGAGGGTCCTGAGATCGGCGGCGACTGACCGCAGCACCACACGACGGATGCCGTCCCGGATGACCCGGGGCGGCATCCGTCGTCCGTGCCAGCGGTGGGCGGCCGGTGCACCTGGTGCGCGTGGGCGACCGATGCGCTGGTGCGCGTGGGTGGCCCGGCGTAGCGTCGTGCTCGACGCGGCCGACGGCGACCGCGACTGACGATCGGAGAACCCAGTGGACTTTCGCATCGAGCTGATCTTCGTGCCGGTGAGCGACACCGACAGGGCGAAGGCGTTCTACGGCGACCAGCTCGGCTGGAACGTCGACCACGACCAGACGGTGCAGCCCGGGCTGCGCTTCGTGCAGGTCACGCCGCCCGGCTCTGCATGCTCGATCGCCTTCGGCGAGGGAATCGCGGAGGATGCGCCGGGCAGCATGCGCAACGTACAGGTCGTCGTCGAGGATGCAGATGCAGCGCGCGCCCAGCTGGTGGCAGCCGGCGTCGACGCGAGCGAGGTCGACGACCTGGCCTGGGGGCGCTTCGTCAGCTTCGCCGATCCGGATGGCAACCGCTGGACGCTGCAGCAGCTGCCCGACTACGGTGCGCAGGCCTGACCTCTCCTCCCTCTCCTCCTCCTCCGGTCATCGAGTAGGCCGCAGGCCACCCCACCGGTCATCGAGTAGGCCGCAGGCCGTATCGAGATGACGCCCGATCTGCCAGGCTGAACCCATGCAGGAGCACGAGCAGCGCGAGCACGACCGGATCCCGCCAGAGCTCGATCCCGACTTCGAGCGCTACGACGACGGCAAGCCCCCGCGCACGATGCGCCGCCGCATGCAGCCGTTCATCTGGCTGGTCGGCGCGGTCACGCTGCTCGCGATGGTGCTGCTGGTGACGCAGGGACTGTAAGCCGCCTTCAGGTCACATGGCTTCGCGACGCGTGCGGCTGCGCCGCGCGCTCGACCTCAGCCCAGGACGGGCCTCGGCGCTGGCGTCGCGGCGTCGACCCGAAAGGGTCGACGCTTCAGCTCCAGCGCGCAGCCTTGAGCCCTCCGCGCGCAACGCGCTTCGCACATGGCGCGCTACGGGCTCAGCTTCTCGATCGGCGCGATCTTGATCAGCAGCCGCTTGCGGCCCGCGCTCTCGAAGAGCACCTCGGCGACGCGCTTCTTGTCGACGCCCGTGATCGTCTGCACCCTGCCCTCGCCGAAGTCCTTGTGGCGGATGCGGTCACCGGGCTCGAGCACGAGGCCCGAGTTGTCGCGCACCTCGGTGATCGTGTTCGCGAACTCGCGCTTCGGCCCCTTCGGCAGCGCCTTGGGGGTGTCGCGGAAGCCGGTGACGAACGACTCCCGCGGGCCGTCGCTCCAGCGGCCGCCGAGCGCCTGCTGCGTCGACGGGCGCATCGTCGACGGCGGTGTGCGCCAGTCGATCAGCCCGGCGGGGATCTCCTCCAGGTAGCGGCTCGGCACTGCGTTCTCGACCTGGCCGAACTGCGCGCGCGACATCGCGAGCGAGAGGTGCAGGCGCTTCCTGGCACGCGTGATCCCGACGTAGAACAGCCGCCGCTCCTCGGCCAGCCCGCCCGGCTCGTTGGCCGCCATGCGGTGCGGCAGCAGGTTCTCCTCGATGCCGGTGATGAACACCGCCTCGAACTCGAGGCCCTTCGCCGTGTGCAGCGTCATGAGCGAGACCTGGCCGCCCGAGTCGTCGAGCTCGTCGGCCGCGGCGACGAGCGAGGTCTCGGTGAGGAAGTCGATCAGGTTGGCGCCCGGGTTCTGACGCCGGAACTCGCGCGTCACCGCCACGAGCTCCTCGACGTTCTCGAGCCGTGCGGCATCCTGCGGGTCGAGCGAGCGCCGCAGCTGGTCGGTGTAGCCGGAGCGGCTCATGAGCTCGCGCAGGATCTCGCCCGGGTCCGCCTCCGGACGCGCGCTCCACTCGTCGAGCAGCGCAGCGAGATCCTTGATGGCCGCGGCCACCTTCGGGCCGAGCGCGAGCTCGTCGACGCGACGCATCGCATCCCGCAGCGTCATCTGCTGCTCGTCGGCGAAGGCCTGCAGCGCCGCCTCGGTGGCGGGACCGATGCCGCGCTTGGGCACGTTCATGATGCGGCGCAGGCTCAGGGCGTCGTCGGGGTTGGCCACCGTGATCAGGTAGCTCATGGCGTCCTTGATCTCGGCACGCTCGTAGAACTTCGTGCCGCCGATCACGCGGTAGGGGATGGCGCTGCGGATCAGCACCTCTTCGAGCGCCCGCGTCTGGGCGTTCGTGCGGTAGAAGACGGCGACGTCGCTGTAGGACATGTCGCCGCCCGAGGTGAGCTCGACGATCTCGTCGGCGACGAACTGCGCCTCGTCATGCCCCGAGTAGCCGGTGAAGCCGACGATCATCGCGCCGTCGCCGGAATCCGTCCAGAGGTTCTTCGCGCGCCGGTCGAAGTTGTTGCCGATCACGGCGTTGGCGGCAGAGAGGATGTTCTGCGTCGAGCGGTAGTTCTGCTCGAGCATGAGCACGCGGGCGCCGGCGAAGTCGCGCTCGAAGTCGGTGATGTTGCGGATGTCGGCACCGCGGAAGGCGTAGATCGACTGGTCGGAGTCGCCCACGACCGTGAGGGATGCGCCCGGCAGGTCGCTGCGGAGCTCAGGCAGCTCGGCGCGCGTGACGGGCTGCGTGAGCTCGCGGATGAGCGCGTACTGCGCGGCGTTGGTGTCCTGATACTCGTCGACCAGGATGTGCCGGAAGCGCTTGCGGTACTGCGCGGCGACGCGTGGGAACGCACGCAGTAGGAAGACCGTCTGCGAGATGAGGTCGTCGAAGTCGAAGGCGTTCGCGCGCCGCAGCTCGGCGTCGTAGGCGCGCCACAGCTCGAGGAAGGCCGCGTCGAGTGGGTCCTCCAGGCTGGCGGTGCGCGCCCAGGAATCGACGTCGTGCAGCTCGTTCTTCGCCTTCGAGATGCGGCCCGCGACGCCGCCGGGCGTGAGCCCCTGGATGTCGGCGCCGCGCTGCTTGATGAGCCGCTTGATGAGCGCGCGCACGTCGCCGGAGTCATAGATGGTGAACGTCTGCTTGAAGCCGAACTCCTCGGCCTCGCGCCGCAGGATGCGCACGCAGGCCGAGTGGAACGTCCTGATCCACATGCCGCGCGATTCCTCGCCGACGAGCTGCTCGACGCGCTCTCGCATCTCGGCGGCGGCCTTGTTCGTGAAGGTGATCGCGAGGATCTGGCTCGGCCACGCCTCGCGGGTGGCGAGCAGGCCGGCGATGCGGTGCGTGAGCACGCGCGTCTTGCCGGAGCCTGCGCCTGCGACGATCAGCAGCGCGGGACCGCGGTGCTCGACCGCCTCGCGCTGCGGCGGGTTGAGGCCGGCGAGCAGGTGCTCGGGGATGCCGTCGCCGCGGGGGCCTGTCGGTCCGGGTCGCTGCACGTCACCGAAGCCGTCGTCGCCCAGCCCCCACAAGTCGCTCATTCGTTCAATTCTACGCGGCGCCGCCCACGGTCCTGCTCGTCGAGCAGGCCCGGAGGGCCGTATCGAGACGCCCTTGCCAGGTCTCGATACGGCCGCTGCGCGGCCTACTCGACCAGCGGGCGCCGCCTCGCCACCAGCAGGCCAGCGCCCGCGAGCGCCAGCAGCATCGCCAGCAGGGCGATCGTCATCGGACCATCGGCGCCGGTGCGCGGCAGCTCGCCGGCAGCCTGGCCGCCGTCGTCGGCTCCGCCACCGACACCGCCGTCATCCGTGCCACCGTCATCCGTGCCGCCGTCATCGGTGCCGCCGTCGTCGGTGCCATCACCGTCGCCAGGCTCCGTCGGCGGCACGACCGCCTCGCAGGTGCCGGCCGCCACACGCAGCGAGACGCCCTCGTGCGGCGTGTCCGCGATCCAGGCGACGGTCGGCGTGCCCTCGGTGCCCGCATCGCACCAGCGCAGGGCAAGGCCCTCGTTGGTGTAGCCGACCGGCATGGTCGACGGAGCGAGCACATCGCGCTGCACCGTCAGCAGCCCGTCGACGAACGCGAGCTCCGAATGCCGGTTCTCGCACGCCTCGTCGCAGAGCGCCCAGAGCGTGTTGCCGCCGGCCTGCCAGTCGAGGCCCATGACGATCTCGAGCGCCGGGCCGGGCGTGGTGGTCTGCAGGATCGTGATGCTGCCGTCGGCCTCGAGCACGGCCAGGTGCAGCTCGCCGGTCTGCTCGATCGCGAAGGCGAAGACGCCGCCGAAGTGCTCGCCGTATGCGGCGGGCTGATAGGCGGTGCCGGATGCGTCCACGACGCCCAGGCGGGTGGCGTCGGCGTCCGAGATCCACTCGACCGCCTCGATGCCGAGGTTCGCGCCCAGCGCGCCCAGCGCATCCGTCACGTTCCACTCGTGCGTCGTGGTCGATGCCCCGTCGGCGCCGAGCTCGACGCGCAGGATCGACGGGCGGCTGACGCCGCCGAAGGTGTTGTCGCGCTCGGTCGCGACGTAGATCGCGCCGTCGCCGCCGACCGAGATGCCCTCGCCGTCGGGCTGGCCGCTGCCGTCGGCGTAGTGCGGCACCCACGACTCCACGATCGTGAAGAGGCCGTCATCGCCTTCGGCGAGCTCGAAGATCTCGGAGTTGTCGTTGTTGATCGCCCACAGCGTGCCGTCGGCGTCGAAGTCGAGCCCGGACATGTCCTCGCCCCAGGTGTCGACCGCCACGGCGTCGACCACGGTGTCGCCGTACGGCCAGGCCACGGCGTCCACGACGGGCTCCTCGACCTCTGCGCAGTCGTTGACGAGCTCGAAGGTCGCCGTCGCGGCATCCACGAACTCGCCCGTCATGTCAGCGCAGCGGGCATAGCTGACGGCCGCGTGCGCCTCCCACGCGAAGTGGTCGACGACGCTGCCGGATGCGTCGCGCAGCGTCACGCTGTCGCCGCCGCCGAGGCCGAAGTCGGTGTTGTAGGTGCCCTCGGCGTCGGTGATGATCGCTCGGTAGCCGCCTGACTCGATGGTCGTGCCCTCAGGCAGCACGATCGGCTCGTGCTCGGGGTCGGCGTCGACGATCGTCCAGCCGGAGAGGTCGATCGTGTTCACCTGGTCGGTGTTGGCCAGCTCGACCCAGTCGCCGCGCGGGTCGCCGTTCGACTCGACCTCGTTGATGACGATGGGCGAGTCGACGCTGCGCGCGACGTTCGCGGCGCCGCGGGTGGGCTCGGTGTCGCCGAACTCGCCCGTGCCGTCGGGCACGCGGCCCTCGGTGACGGCGTGGTCGGTCCAGGCGTACTCGTCGACGAGGCCCGTGCCGGCTGCCGTGAAGAGGCGGATCTCGTCGTTGCTGCCGAGACCGAAGCCGGCGTCGGTGGCGTTCGACTCGATCACCAGGAAGGCGCCGGGCTCGATGACCGTCCCTGCCGCGATGGGCAGCGCGCTGAGGTCGTCGTCGTCGCGCAGGATCCAGCCGCTCACGTCGACGGCGACATCGCCGGAGTTCGTCAGCTCGACCCAGTCCGGGCCGCCTGTCGCGTCGTCGGACTGCACCTCGTTGATCGCGACGGTCGAGTCGACCGGCTCCACGATCACGACCTCGCGCTCGACGTTCGCGGCGCCGGGCGTCGGCTCGGTGTCGACGAACGCACCCGTGCCGTCGGGCAGCCTGCCCTCGGTGAAGGCGTGATCGGTCCAGCCGTAGGAGTCGATGAGCGTCGTGCCGTCAGCCGCGAAGATGCGGGCCGTGTCGTTCGAGCCGAGGCCGAAGCCATCAGCCCCGGCGTCGGGCTCGATCACGAGGAACGCGCCGGGCTCGAGCATCGTGCCGTCGGCCACGCGCAGATCGCGCTCGTCGTTGTCGTCCTTGACGACCCAGCCGGAGAGGTCGACCGGGTCGAGGCCCGTGTTGAGCAGCTCGATGAAGTCGGGCGCATCGGTGGCGCTGTTCGACTGCACCTCGTTGATGACGATGTCGCTGTCGGCGGCGAAGGCCGCAGGGGCGGTGAGGAGGGAGACTGCCAGTGCCGCTGGGACGGCGGCGGCAAGCATGGCGGTACTGCGTCGGCGCATGGGGGTTCCTTCGATGAGAGGGGTGCCCTCAGCAAACGCGCGCCAGGCATCCGGCAGGTGCCCGACGGGAAACGTCAGGTGAACGACGGATGGCGAGTCCGCGATCCCAGGCACCCACCGTGTCGAAGGGTCAGGTGGTGACGCGGTGCCAGAGATCGGGGTGGTCGACGAAGACGCCCTCGAGCCCGAGCTCGGCGATCAGCAGCCACTCGCGCTGCCAGTCGCCCCATGCAGCCTGGTCCGCTCCGAGCCGATGCTCCGGCTCGAGGAAGGCGTTCTCGGGCCGCAGCGTCCAGGTGATGGTGCCGAGCCCGGCCGCGCGCGCCCGCTCGACCAGGTCGCTCGTGCGCAGCACACCGCCCGCGCGCTCGAACAGCGCGCCCTTCGCGACGCTGATCGCATCGACGCGCTGCGCGAGCGCGGCCAGACCCGCGTCGGTGCGCTGTGCGCGGTAGGTGACGGATGCGTCCTCACGGCCGACGAGGTCGGCTGCGGTCCCGTCCTCGTCCATCAGGTAGACGAGCCGTGCCTCCACGCCCCGCGCGCGCACCTCGTGCAGCACAGTCTCCTCGAAGGACTCGACCACGAGCCTGCCGGGAGCCGTCCAGCCTGTGCCGGCCACGGCATCCGCCAGCATCTCGTCGAGCGGGAAGCCGATCGCGGCGTGGTGGGTGGCGTGCTTGAGCTCGGCCACCACATCGAGCCCGGTGTCGTCGGCGATCGCGAGCAGGTCGGTGAAGCGCAGGATGCCCTCGGCGCCGTCGCGACGCGCGCTCAGCGGGCGCAGCTGCGGCAGTCGTTCGCGGGCGCGGAGCGTGGCGAGCTCGCTCCAGGTGAGGTCTTCCACGAACCAGCCGGTGAGCTCGTGCCCGTCGATGGTCTGGGTGCGGCGGCGGTCGGCGAGCTCGGGGTGGCTGGCGATGTCGGTCGTCTCGCTGAGCTCGTTGTCGTGGCGCACGACGAGCACGCCGTCGCGGCTGGCGACGAGGTCGGGCTCGACGGCGTCGGCACCGAGGCTCGCGGCGAGGCGGATGGCGGTCTCGGTGTGCTCGGGCGCCCAGCCCGAGGCACCGCGGTGGGCGATGAGGCTCGTGGTCTGCACGGCGTCAGGGTAGCGGCGCCGGATGACGTGTGCGCGCAGGGCGAACGGCCAATGATCCACAGCAAAACCATGCACAGAGTCGGTACGCTGACGTCGTCCGCTTTCGCGGCCACCCGATCTCTTGAGGAGCACTCCCTTGGCAGGCAACCCGGCGTTCCGCAACTCGCCCGCGTTCACCGAGAACTCGCAGCGCGCTGCGCAGGCCACCCCCGGTGGGCAGCAGGCGCCCTACGGCCAGCAGCAGCCCTTCGGCCAGCAGCAGTACGGGCAGCAGCCCTACGGCCAGCCGCAGCAGTATGGCCAGCAGCCCTACGGTCAGCAGCAGGGCATCCCCAGCCCCGAGCAGCTGAACCAGCAGTTCAACGCCCCGGCGGCCGGCCCTGTCGAGACCGAGCGGCTCACCTACGACGGCGTGATCATGAAGACAGGCCTCACGCTCGGCGTGACGGCGCTCGGCTTCATCGTGACGCTCGGCATGCTGCTCATGACCGGCACGTCGATGCCCTTCTACGTGCTCACCTACGGCGGCGCGCTCGTCGGCTTCGTGCTGGCGCTCGTCAACATCTTCAAGAAGGAGCCGAGCCCCGCGCTCGTGCTCGCCTACGCCGGCGCACAGGGCCTCTTCCTCGGTGGGTTCTCGGGCCTGCTCGAGTTCGGCATGGGCCTCGACGGCATCATCTTCCAGGCGCTGATCGCCACCGCATGCGTGATCGCGGCGACGCTCGGGCTGTACGCCTTCCGCATCGTGCGCACCTCGCCCAAGATGAACAAGATCTTCTTCATCGTGCTGATCGGCTACGGGCTCTTCTCCCTGGTCAACTTCGGCATGATGCTCTTCGGCGCGACGGGCGACCTCGCCTTCGGCATGCGCTCGGCACCGAGCCCGCTCTTCGGCATTCCGTGGGGCGTGCTCCTCGGTGGCCTGGCCGTGCTGCTCGGCGCCTACTCGCTCGTGATGGACTTCGAGGGCATCGAGCTGGGCGTGAAGCGCGGCGTGCACAAGAAGTACGGCTGGTCGGCGGCCTTCGGCCTGACGATGACGATCATCTGGCTCTACGTCGAGATCCTCCGCATCATCGCGATCGTGCGAGGCAACAACTAGGACGCGGAGCGATCCTACGGACGAAGGGCCCTGGCATCTGCCGGGGCCCTTCGTCCGTCCGCGCCGCTACTGCTCCCGGCTCGAGAGCACGCAGAACTCGTTGCCGTCGATGTCGGCGAGCACCGTCCACGAGACATCCGGCCCCTGACCGACGTCGATGCGCGTCGCCCCGAGCGACTCCAGGCGAGCGATCTCTGCGTCGCGATCGTCGCTCGTGTGCGGCGCGAGATCCATGTGGATGCGGTTCTTCGTCTGCTTCTCGTGGTCGACGCGCACGAACACGAGCCCTGGCGGCACCTGCTCGAAGCGCAGCGTCGGCTGCAGCTCCGCCGCCCACTTCGGGATCAGCACGACCTCGTCATCGGCGTCGAAGGCGATCTGCCAGTCGAGCACCTCGGCCCACCAGCGGGCCAGCCTGGAGACATCCGTCGTCTCGATCACGTTCGAATACCAGCGCAGCGCCATCGCGGCCTCCTCGGTCGGTGCGGCCAACGCTACGCCCGGCCGACCTCGCCCGCGAGGCCGCGCATCCGCGCTCCCCCTCGCCGCAGAGCACGAGCGCCCCGCCTCCCCTGCGGGGTGACGGGGCGCTGCTGCTGCGTCGCGCGCGCTGTCAGCTGATGACGGCGGCCGACTCGTCGTGCGCGGCGGCATCCTTCGGCGGGCGCCGCGACCAGAACGACGCAAGCAGGGCGCCCGAGACGTTGTGCCAGACCGAGAAGATCGCGGCGGGCAGCGCGGCCTCCGGCGTGAAGTGGGTGCGCGCGAGGCCTGCGGCGAGACCCGAGTTCTGCATGCCGACCTCGATCGCCACAGCGCGCCGGGCCGAGGTGTCGAGCCCGACCGACTTGGCGGCCAGGAAGCCGAGGCCGTAGCCGATGCCGTTGTGCAGGATGACCACGAGCACCACGAGCAGCCCCACCGACAGTATGGTCGCGGCCGAGCCCGCGACCACGGCCAGCACGACGAGCGTGATGCCGGTGACGGAGACGAGCGGCAGCCAGGGCAGGATCGCCTGCACGAGCTTCGGCAGCAGCAGTCGCAGCACCACGCCGGCGATCACCGGCAGCAGCACGATGAAGATGATCGACTGGAACAGTCCCCAGGCGTCGACCGGCAGGTACGAGCCCGCGAGCCACAGCACCAGCAGCGGCGTCAGCACCGGCGCGAGCAGCGTGGAGGCGGTGGTCATCGCGACCGAGAGTGCCGTGTCGCCCTTGGCGAGGTAGACCATCACGTTCGACGAGGTGCCGCCGGGCGCGGAGCCGACGAGCACGACGCCGACGAGCAGCGCGGGCGGCAGCTGGAAGGCGAGCGCCAGGGCGATGGCCGTCAGCGGCATGATCACGTACTGCGCCACGATGCCGATGAGGAACGCCTTCGGCTTCTTGGCGATGACCTTGAAGTCGACCGGCTGCAGCGTCAGGCCCATGCCGAGCATGATGATGCCCAGCAGCGTGTTGATCCATGGTCCGAGCGGCAGGAACAGCTGCGGCATGACGATCGCGATCGCGCCGGCGATGAGCACGACGAGCGGGAACCAGGTGCCTGCGATGCGCCCGATGCGCTCGCCGACGGGTGTGGTGCTGGACATGTCAGACCTCTTTCATTGCTGTCTGATAGCGAAGCACATCGCGCATGCCCGAACGGACAGGCTCGCTCAGCGGTCGAGCTGCGCCAGCGCGTCCTCGAGCGCCACCCAGGCGAGCATCGCGCACTTCACCCGCATCGGGAACTTCGCGACGCCGGCGAACGCGACGGCGTCGCCCAGCAGCTGCTCGTCGGGCTCCACCGTGCCGCGCGAGCGCAGCAGCTCCCGCAGCGCCTCGATCCGCTCCCGCACCTCGGCCACGGTGAGCCCCGGCGCCTCCTCCGCGAGCACCGACGCCGAGGCCTGCGAGATCGAGCAGCCCTGCCCGACCCATCCCAGCGCATCCACGCGTGCCTCGTCACCGGTGACGTCCAGGCGCACGCGCAGCCGGATCTCGTCGCCGCACGTGGGGTTGCGCAGGAAGCGCTCGGCGTCGAAGGGCTCGATCTCCCCCTCGCCCGAACGGCGCTTCGAGTGCTCGAGGATGAGCTCCTGGTAGAGCCCCGCCAGCGGATCGGCCATCAGGCTGCCCCGAAGTAGGCGCGCACGCCCGAGAGCACGTCGAGGAAGTGGTCGACCTCTGCCTCTGTCGTGTACAGGTAGGCGGATGCGCGGGTCGTCGCGGCCACGCCGAGGCGGCGGTGCAGCGGCTGCGCGCAGTGGTGCCCGACCCGCGCGGCGATGCCCTGCGCATCGAGCACCTGGCCGGCGTCGTGGGCGTGCACGCCGTCGACGATGACGCTCGCGATGCCGGCGCGCTCGACGCCGGGAGGCGGGCCGACCAGGCGGATGCCGTCGATCGAGGCCGCACCGGCCGCGAGCCGCTCGCCGAGCGCGAGCTCGTGCGCCGAGATCGCCAGCATGCCGACGGCCTCGAGGTAGTCGACCGCGGCGGCGAGCCCGACGATCGAGGCGACCGGCTGCGTGCCTGCCTCGAACTTCTGCGGCGGGGGCAGGAACTCCCGCTCGGTCATCGTGACGGTCGTGATCATGGAGCCGCCGACGCGGGCAGGCGGGAGCGCCTCGCCCAGCGCCTCTGCCAGGTAGAGCACGCCGATGCCGCCGGGGCCGAGCATCTTGTGGCTCGAGAACGCCGCGGCGTCGACGCCCAGCGCACGGAGGTCCACCGGGCGATGCGGCACGGACTGGCACGCGTCGAGCACCACGAGCGCGCCGACGGCATGCGCTGCGGCCACGATCTGCTCGACGGGCGCGATGAGCCCCGTGACGTTCGAGATGTGCGCGAGGGCGACCACCCTGGTGCGCTCCGTGATCAGCGCGAGCGCGGCATCCGCCGTCCACACGCCGTCGTCGTCGACCTCCACCCAGCGCAGCGTCGCGCCGGTCTCGTCGGCGAGGCGCTGCCAGGGCAGCAGGTTGGCGTGGTGCTCGGCCTCGGTGATGAGGATCTCGTCGCCCTCGCGGATGCTGAGGCTCGGGTCGGTGCTGTCGGCCCGGTTGGCCTCGGCGAGCGAGAGCGCGACGCTGTTGAGCGCGTCGGTGGCGTTCATCGCCCACGAGATCTCGGTCGGCCGGGCGCCGACGAAGCGGGCGAGCGACACGCGCGCCTGCTCGTAGTCGTCGGTCGCGAGCCCCGCGAGCGTGTGCGCGCCGCGGTGCACGGCGGCGTTGCGCTGCGTGCGGAAGGCCCACTCGGCCTCGAGCACCTGGCGGGGCTGCTGGCTCGTGGCACCGGAGTCGAGATAGACGAGCGGCACGTCCGCCGGACGTTCGGCCAGGATCGGGAAGTCAGCGCGCAGCTGCTGGATGCGCTCCTCGGTCAGGGCGGTCTGGGTCGCGGTCGTCACCCATCCAGGGTAGTAGCCCTCCCGATCACCCCCAT
The DNA here is from genome assembly GCF_022436485.1 of Agrococcus sp. ARC_14. Classification (NCBI taxonomy): domain Bacteria; kingdom Bacillati; phylum Actinomycetota; class Actinomycetes; order Micrococcales; family Microbacteriaceae; genus Agrococcus; species Agrococcus sp. ARC_14. Next base: position 363,499 of record NZ_JAKUDO010000002.1, on the reverse strand, counting down.
ATGCGCGCTTGTCACCCGCCGTCACGGCGAGGTCGACCTCGGCATATGTGCACCTGAGCGTGCAGTCGCGCGCAGCGTGCAGCCCGACCACCGCTCAGGCGTACATCTGCCGAGCGAGTCCAGAGCTCAGCGTCCGGCCGCGGCGCGGGCCAGCAGCACGGCGCGCTCGCGCGCGTTGTCGGTGCGCTCGGCGGCCTCGGTGAAGGCTGCGCTCGCCTCCTCGTCGCGACCGAGCCGCGCCAGCAGCTCGCCCCGCACCGAAGGCAGCAGGTGGCCGATCGCGAGCACCTTCTCACCCGCAAGGCCGTCGACGATCGCGAGTGCGGCCGCGGGGCCGCCATTCGGCCCGGGTGCCATCGACACCGCGACCGCACGGTTCAGCGTCACGATCGGCGAGGACGCGATCTGCTCGAGCCCCTCGTAGGCCGCGACGATGCGCAGCCAGTCGGTCGAGCCGACGTCGGATGCGTCGGCATGCGTCTCGGCGATCGCCGCCTGGAGGGCGTACGGGCCGAAGCCGCGACCGAACGACGCCGCTCGCGCCAGCGATGCCTTGCCACGTCGGATCGCGGCACGATCCCAGCGACGGCGATCCTGGTCGGCGAGCAGCACGGGCTCGCCCTGCGCGTCGACGCGCGCGGAGAATCGCGCGGCGGTGAGCTCGAGCAGCGCGAGCAGGCCGTGCACCTCGGGCTCGTCGGGTTGCAGGGCGGCGAGGACGCGCGTGAGACGGATGGCCTCGCGGCTGAGACCCGGGCGCATCCAGTCGTCGCCCGCGGTGGCCGTGTGCCCCTCGGTGAAGATCAGGTAGAGCACGCCCAGCACCGCGCTCAGCCGCTGCTGCCGCTCGGCGCGCGGCGGCGTCTCGAACGGCACCTGCGCGTCGGCGAGCGCCTGCTTGGCGCGCACGATCCGCTGCTGGATCGTCGCCACCGGCGCCAGGAAGGCGCGGGCGATCTCTGCGGTCTCGAGCCCCGCGACGACCCGCAGCGTCAGCGCGACGCGAGCCTGCTGGCTGAGCACCGGGTGGCAGGCGGTGAACACGAGCCGCAGCACATCGTCGTCGATCTCGTCCGGATCCCACGGCACCGCATCCGCTGCCTGGTGCTGCTCGCGCTCGAGGTCGAGCCCCATCGCCTCGATTCGGTCAGCGAAGCGCTCCTGCCGCCGCCAGCCGTCGATCGCCTTGCGCTTGGCCACCGAGGTGAGCCAGGCCGCGCCGTTGCGGGGCGCGCCCTGCGCCGGCCACTGGGCCAACGCATCCGTCAACGCATCCTGTGCGAGGTCCTCCGCGAGCGCGAAGTCGCCGGTGTAGCGGGTGAGCGTCGCCACGATGCGTGCAGACTCGATGCGCCAGACGGCGACGACGGCGCGCCGGGCGGATTCCTCCGCTCGGCGCGCCGTCTCGTCGCCCGCTGCCTCAGCCAGCGCTGCCGCCCGGTGCCTTCGCGGCCTGCTTGGCCGCCTGCTCCTCGCGCCAGCCCTCTTCCTTCTGCACCCATTCGTTGTCGGCCGGGAAGTCCTCCGGCCCGGTCACGCGGCGCACCTCGAGCTGGGCCCCGGGGCCGAGCGGGCAGCGCTTCGCCCACTCTGCGGCCTCCTCCTTCGAGGCGACCTCGAGGATCCAGAAGCCGTTGAAGAGCTCCTTGGTCTCGCCGTAGGGGCCGTCGGTGACGAGCGGCGGGTCGGCCGTGAAGTCGACGACGAAGCCCTCGCTCGCATCGCTCAGGCCCTCGCCTGCGATGAGCACGCCGGCCTCCATCAGCGACTCGTTGTACTTCCCCATCGCCTCGATGATCTGCTCGAAGGGGATCTCCTGGTACGCCGCGACTGCCTCGTCGTTCGAGCGCATGATGAGCATGTACTGCATGATCTGACTCCTTGTGTGCGGGGGCCGCTGCTCGACCCTCTCACTCAAGACGTCGATCGGGAATCCCCTCGATCGACATCGCGGCAGACTTTTCTCGAGAACTTCTCCGAGGCTCGCTTCAGCGCGTTCTCGGAGCCGCCGCCGCGAGGTACCAGGCAGCGCCGATGACGCCTGCTGCGATGAGCCCGGTCGAGAGCGTGCCGAGGCTCGAGAGCACCGCTGCGACCAGCAGCAGCGCGAGCGCCAGCACCACCAGCGCGCCGGCGAGCCTGCCCGCCAGGCCGCGGGCGCGCATCCGCAGCCCCGCCGCTGCCGCGACCCCTGCGACGGCCATCGTGATCGCGGCGGGCAGCGCGTGCTCGGCCCAGAGCGCGACTCGGCCCTCGCCTGCGAGCACGCCTTCGGCGTCGGCGACGGATGCGTCCCACCACAGGGCCGCACACAGCACGAGGGCGGGCATGACGGCAAGCGGCCCCGCGGTGGCGAGCAGCCCGGCGTGCGCGCTCGGACGCTGCCAGCTCGCGGTGACGACCAGGAGCGCGCCAGCCATCGCGAACGCGCCGAGCACGACGGTCGCGATCGCGGGCACCAGCAGCGCCATCCCGTCGGAGCAGGTCCACGCCGCACGGCCGCCGCCGGTCGCCGCGACCGTGCAGCCGAAGCGCAGCGAGCCCTGCAACCAGCGCGCGGCAGAGAGCCCGGTGAGCAGGGCGCCGGCGAACCCGATGAGCAGCATCCACAGTGCCGCTGCGCGGGCCGCGTACTCCGGCCCCCGCTCCCCCGTCATGCCGCCATCCTCTCGCGTGCCCGCCGCCATCCGCCTCGCCCCACCCCGCGAGCGCTGGTCGCGTGCGTCGCGGGGTGTCGAGTTATGACGAAGTCCGGATGCCCTTGCGGCATCCGGACTTCGTCATTGTTTGAGCTGAGGAGCGACGCACGCGACCAGCGCGCTACACCGCTACTCCCACTCGATCGTCCCCGGCGGCTTCGACGTCACGTCGAGTACGACCCGGTTGATCTCGGCGACCTCGTTGGTGATGCGGTTCGAGATGCGGGCGAGCACGTCGTAGGGCACGCGGGTCCAGTCAGCGGTCATGGCGTCCTCCGAGGAGACCGGGCGCAGCACGACCGGGTGTCCGTAGGTGCGGCCGTCACCCTGGACGCCGACCGATCGCACGTCAGCGAGCAGCACGACGGGGCACTGCCAGATCTCCCCGTCGAGACCGGCGGCCGTGAGCTCAGCGCGAGCGATCGCATCCGCTCGCCGCAGGATGTCGAGCCGCTCCTCGGTGACCTCTCCGATGATGCGGATGCCCAGGCCGGGACCAGGGAAGGGCTGGCGGCCGACGATGACCTCCGGCAGGCCGAGCTCGCGGCCGATGGCGCGCACCTCGTCCTTGAACAGGGCGCGCAGCGGCTCGATGAGCTGGAACTGCAGGTCCTCGGGCAGGCCGCCGACGTTGTGGTGGCTCTTGATGTTGGCAGTGCCGGTGCCGCCGCCCGACTCGACGACGTCGGGGTAGAGCGTGCCCTGCACGAGCCAGCGGATCGGCTCGCCGTCGGCCGCCGCCTCCGCCGCCAGGTCACGCTCTGCCTGCTCGAACGCGCGGATGAACTCGCGGCCGATGATCTTGCGCTTCGTCTCCGGGTCGGTCACGCCGGCGAGCGCCGACATGAACCGCTCGCGCGCGTCGACGGTCACGAGCCGCACGCCGGTGGAGGCGACGTAGTCCTGCTCGACCTGCTCGCGCTCGTCCTGGCGCAGCAGCCCGTGGTCGACGAAGATGCACACGAGCTGGTCGCCGACCGCCTCGTGCACGAGTGCCGCCGCGACCGCCGAGTCGACGCCGCCCGAGAGGCCGCAGATGACGCGGTCGGTGCCGACCTGCTCGCGGATGCGCGCGACCTGCTCCTCGATGATCGAGCCCGAGTCCCAGTCGCCCGGGAGCCCCGCGATGTCGTGCAGGAACGACTCGAGCACGCGCTGGCCGTGCTCGGAGTGCCTGACCTCCGGGTGCCACTGCACGCCGGCCAGCTTCCTGGCGCGATCCTCGAAGGCCGCGACCGGGGTGTCAGCGGTCGTCGCGAGCACCGTGAAGCCCTCCGGAGCCTGCGAGACCGAGTCGCCGTGGCTCATCCACACCGTCTGCGTGCCGGGCTGGCCATCCAGCAGCGCGCCCGCCGCATCCACCGTCATCGCCGTCGAGCCGTATTCGCGCCTGCCGGTCTGCGCGACCGTGCCGCCGAGCTGCGCGGCCATCACCTGGAAGCCGTAGCAGATGCCGAAGGTCGGGATGCCGAGCTCGAGGATGCCCTCGTCGAGCCGGGGCGCGCCCTCTGCGTAGACGCTCGAGGGGCCGCCGGAGAGCACGATCGCCGCGGGATCCTTGGCGCGCACCTCGTCGGCCGTGATGGTCGATGGCACGATCTCGCTGTAGACGTCGGCCTCGCGCACGCGTCGCGCGATGAGCTGCGCATACTGCGCGCCGAAGTCGACAACGAGCACGGGCCGCTGAGCGGTGTCGGACATCAGGACTCCCTGGGCGATGCGGTGGCGGATGCGTCGACCTGCGTGGCCGAGGACCTGGCGGCCTTCTCGGCCTCCAGTCGTGTGAGGTCGGCGACGGCGATGCGGTGCATCGGGCGCTCGACGAAGAAGGAGAGGAAGGGCACGACGCCGCCGAGCGCCATGGCGAGCAGGCGCTTGAAGGGCCAGCGGAGCAGGCTCCAGAGCCGGAAGCTGGCGAACAGGTAGACGACGTAGATCCAGCCGTGCACGATCAGGATCGCGAGCGAGATGTTGAAGCCGTCGCCGAGGGAGGCGATCTCGCAGCCCATGCCGCCGGGCACGAAGAGCGAGAACCACTGGCAGCCGACGCCGGGGACGACCGCCTCGAGCGAGAGCGGGCCGCTCGAGCCGAACGCGAAGACCTCGACATGCGTGGGCGAGTACTTCAGCACCATCTCAGCGACCAGCAGCAGCAGGAAGGCTCCCGTCACCCACGACATGACGCGGTAGAACGGGATCGCCGAGCGGATCTGAGGCAGCTGTTCGATGGGGCGTGGCACGGCATCCAGTCTATCGACGGTCCGCGGCCGCCTCGGCGTCCTCGATCGCCTCGACCTCGCGCTCGAGCGCATCCTTCACGAGCCGGTACCAGAGGTAGAAGGCGAACAGCATGAACGCGACCCACTCGATCGCGTAGAAGACGTTGAGCCAGTTGAGCTGCGTGTCGGTGACGGGCCGCATCGACACGATCGGCTCCGCCCCATCGACCAGGGCGCCGGATGCGGCTGCCGACGGCTGATCGAGGATGGCGTACGACCCGTAGACCAGGCCGTTGTAGTCCTGCCACTCGTTGATGAGCGCAGCGACCGACATCGCCTCGGTCGCGCCGGTCTGGATGTCGCCCTGGGTGGGCGCCTCGGTGGGCATCAGCCTCCCGACCAGGTCGACCTCGGCATCCGACGTGGCGAGCTCGGCGACGAGCCGCTCGGCAGCGGCGGCCTCGGCGAACCACGACAGCGCGACAGGCAGCGACACCGGCCCAGCGGACTCGCTGCCGGGCGGCGCGACGAGCAGCCGGCCGATGACCCACGTGCCGGTCCGCCCCTCCTGCGAGCGGCCGGCGAGCGTGTCGAAGTCCTCGGGCACCCAGGTGCCGCTGAAGGAGACCATGCGACCGCCCGCCTCGGTCGTCAGGGTCGAGGTCGGCTGGGCGACGGTCTCGAGCGGCACGGCCGTCTCGGTGTCGCGCTCGTCGCTCTGGCCCTGCTCGACAGCACGCTCGATCTGCCATTGTCCGAGCACCGCGAAGACCGCGGCGACGAGCAGGCAGAGCGCGAGCACGGCGATCCACTTCGGGCGCGTGGCGACCTGCTTGAAGGTGGGGAGGGGGGTGCTCATGGGCGCCTGCAGTCTATCGGCGCCCGGGCGCACCTTCGCTCGTCGAGCAGGCACCGAAGGTGCCGTATCGAGACGATCCGTGGCGTCTCGATACGCGGCCTGCGGCCGACGAGCGTGGGCGCGACCGCTCCTCGACGAACGTGGAGCGCGGTCGCTCCGCTCAGGCCGCCGGCTCCGGCCGCGTCCTCACCGTGTCTGCCGTCGGCAGCGCGCTCAGCGGCACGATGTCGGGCGCCTCGAGGCGTGCGCGGTCGGCCGACTCGTCGTCGGGCAGCTCCTGGCTCTGCAGCTCGGCGGCGACGCGCTTGTTGTAGGTGTTGACCTCCTGCTCGACCCGAGCGTCGTCCCAACCGAGCGCATCCGCCATGATCCTCGCGGCGACCGGAGCTGCCGCGACGCCGCGATCCCAGGCCTCGATCGAGATGCGGGTGCGACGGGCGAGCACGTCGTCGAGGTGCAGCGCACCCTCGTGGGTGCAGGCGTAGCGCACCTCTGCGCCGATGTAGTCGTCGGCGCCGGGCAGCGGCTCGGCGAGCGACTCGTCCTTGCGGATCATGTCGAGCAGCTCGTCGGTGAGCACGCCGTAGCGGTTCAGCAGGTGCTCGACGCGGTGCTTGTGCAGACCGAACGCGCGAGCGATCTTGGCCCGCTTGTTCCAGGCGGCCTTGTAGCCCTCCGCGCCCAGCAGCGGGATGTCGGCGGTGCACGACTCGGGCACCTTGCCGTCGATCGAGGTCGCGACCTCGTCGATCGCATCCTTCGCCATCACGCGGTAGGTGGTGAACTTGCCGCCCGCGATGATCACGAGGCCTGGCACCGTGTGGCCGACGTGGTGTTCGCGCGAGAGCTTCGCGGTCGAGCCACCGTCGCCCGCGGACAGCAGCGGGCGCAGGCCTGCGTAGACGCCCTCGACGTCGGCGCGCGTGAGCTTCGTGGAGAGCACCCGGTTGACGTTGTCGAGGATGTAGTCGATGTCGGCGGCGGTCGCGGCCGGGTGCGCCTTGTCGAGCTGCCAGTCGGTGTCGGTGGTGCCGACGATCCAGTGGCGGCCCCACGGGATGACGAACAGCACGCTCTTCTCGGTGCGAAGGATCATGCCCATCGTCGAGTGGAATCGGTCGCGCGGGATGACGAGGTGCACGCCCTTCGAGGCACGCACCTTGATCTCGCCGCGAGCGCCGACCATGGCCTGCGTGTCGCCCGTCCAGACGCCGGTGGCGTTCACGACCTGCTTCGCGCGGATCTCGAACTGCTCGCCGGTCTCGTAGTCGTGCGCCTGCACGCCGACGACGCGCTCGCCCACCTTGAGGAAGCCCTCCGCGCGCACACGGCTGGCGACGTGGGCGCCGTAGAAGGATGCGGTGCGCGCGACCGTGGCGACGTAGCGCGCGTCATCCATCTGCGCGTCGTAGTACGCCAATCCGCCGATCACCTTGTCGGTGTCGAGGGAGGGGATCTCCTTCTGGAGGCGCTTCTTCGAGAGGTGGCGGTGCAGCGGCACGCCGGGCTTCATGAAGCCGGTGTAGCTGAACGCGTCGTACATCGCCATGCCTGCGCCGATGTAGGCGCGCTCGATGATCGGCTTCTCGAGCGGGTAGAGGAACTGCACCGGCTTCACCAGGTGCGGTGCGAGCCGCTGCAGCAGCAGGCCGCGCTCGATCAGCGCTTCACGCACGAGCTCGAAGTTCATCTGCTCGAGGTAGCGGATGCCGCCGTGGACGAGCTTCGACGAGCGGCTCGAGGTGCCGGATGCGAAGTCGCGCGCCTCGATGAGGCCGACGCGCAGGCCGCGGGTGACGGCGTCGAGGGCCACGCCCGCGCCGACGATGCCGCCGCCGATCACGAGCACGTCGACCTCGCGGTCGCGCATCGACGCGATCGCCGCCGCGCGCTCCTCGGGGCCGAGCTTCCTCGACCGACTCACGTTGTTGGTGGTCTCAGCCATGGATCCTCCTTCAGTGCGCCGCCTTCGAGGCGGTAGATCTAGCGCGGCGGGTTCGCTTCGACGACCACGTCGATCCGCTGGAACTCCTTGAGATCCTTGTAGCCGGTGGTCGACATGGCCTTGCGGAGCGCGCCCATGATGTTCGCCGAGCCGTCTGCGACGGGCGACGGGCCGTTCAGCACCACCTCGAGCTGGCCGACCTGCTCGACCTGCACGCGGTTGCCGCGCGGCAGCTTCTGGTTGTGCGCCTCCGGGCCCCAGTGCCAGCCGCGGCCGGGGGCATCCGTCGCTCGGGCGAGCGCCGTGCCGAGCATCACGCCGTCAGCGCCGCAGGCGAGTGCCTTGACGACCTGGCCGGAGGTGCCGAGCGAGCCGTCGGCGATGACGTGCACGTAGCGGCCACCCGACTCGTCGAGGTAGTCGCGGCGGGCGGCGGCGACGTCGCTGACGGCGGTCGCCATGGGTGCCGCGACGCCGAGCACGCGCTCGCTCGTGGAGGCGGCCCCGCCCCCGAAGCCGACGAGCACGCCAGCCGCGCCGGTGCGCATGAGGTGCAGCGCCGCCGTGTAGGTGACGACGCCGCCGACCACGACGGGCACGTCGAGTTCGTAGATGAACTGCTTGAGGTTGAGCGGCGTGCCGGCCTCTGCCGAGACGTGCTCGGCGCTCACGGTCGCGCCGCGGATGACCATCAAGTCGATGCCGGCGGCGAGCACGGTCTCGTAGTGCTGCTGCACGGCCTGCGGGCTGAGGCTGCCGGAGACCACGACGCCCGCCTCGCGCACCTGCGCAAGCCGGTCGCGGATGAGCTCTGGCTTGATCGGCTCCGCGTAGATCTCGCGCATGCGGCCGGTCGCCTCGTCGCTGGGCAGCTTGGCGATCTCGGCGAGCAGCGGCTCGGGGTCGTCGTAGCGCGTCCAGACGCCCTCGAGGTTGAGCACTCCGAGGCCACCTGCGCGACCGAGCGCGATCGCGGTCGCGGGACTCATCACCGAGTCGGTGGGTGCGCCCATCACCGGGATGTCGAACTTGAACGCGTCGATCTGCCACTGCAGCGAGACCAGGTCGCTGTCGCGCGTGCGGCGCGAGGGGACGATGCTGATGTCGTCGAAGCCATAGCCCATGCGGGCGCGCTTGCTGCGGCCGATCTCGATCTCCGTCACGCTGTCAGCCTATCGTCGCCAAGCCTCGACGCCGCTCAGGTTGGGCGGCGCCGAGGCTCAGGACCGGTGAGTCATGCATGGGGCGCTGGGCGCCAGAGCACGCTGGTCGACAGCTTCAGAGCACGCTCTTGATCCGCAGCAGCGCCGCCTCGAGCTCGTGCCGCACGGTCGCCGACGTCGCGGTCGTCATGTGCTCCCCGCGGTCGCGCCGCACCGCCTCGCGCACCTGCTGCCGGAAGTCGCTGAGCGCGAGGTCGATGTCGTGCACCGCCATGCGAGCCGCGGCCTTCGTGGCCGTGTGCGACGCATCCGCGGTCTCCGACTGCGGCGGCACGGGCGGCGTCCACGGGTTGGCGAAGGGGGCGGATGCGTCGGTGCCGGATGCGTCGGCCCTGGCGGGCGCATCGGCCCACGCGGGGTCGGCTGCTGGTGCGCTCTGCGGCGCGGGCGCGCTCTTGGTGCCCGATCCCCGCGAGGGCCGCGCTGTGGACCGCGCGTCGCGCTCGGCCTCCGCAAGGTCGGCGCGCAGCGCCTGCATGGCCGACTTCACGCCTTGCCGCACATCCGAGGCCATGCGACGCACCGAATCCGTGATCTCGCTCTCGAGCGTGTGCAGCTCACCGTCGCGCTCGCGCAGCTCGGCCCTGCCTGCGTCGGTGATCGCGTAGGTGACCTTGCGCCCGTCGACGCTCTTGGTCACCAGCCCCTCCTCCTCGAGCTTCGACAGCCGCGGATAGATGGTGCCGGCGCTGGGCGAGTAGGTGCCGCCGAAGCGGTGCTCGAGCGCCTGCATGAGCTCGTAGCCGTGGCGCGGGGCCTCGGCGAGCAGGCTCAGCAGGTAGAGGCGCAGCGCGCCATGGCCGAAGACGGGGCTCATGCGCCCCTCCCTGCGGCGTCGCGGTGCACGACGGTGACGTCGCCGGAGACCGTGCTGGCGCTGAAGTCGAACGCGTTCGCGCCGTCGATCGTCTCGCGACCGCCGCGCTTGGGCATGGCGACGCCGGCGATGGAGCCTCGGCCGGAGACCGTGTGCGTGCTGGCGCGCACGCCCTGGCCGGCATCGAGCCGCACGGTGACGTCGCCGGAGACCGAGTTGGTCGTGATGCTGCGGGGCGAGCCGTGCACGTCGAGCAGCACCTCGCCGCTGACGGTGTCGACGGCGACGCGGTCGAGCGCGCCCGACGCCGTCACGTCTGCCGAGACGCCGTGCACCGAGAGCCTGCCGGTGCCGCCGGAGACCTCGAGGTCGCCAGAGACCGTGTTGAGGTCGAGCTCGCCCTCGTGCGACTCGATCTGGATCCCGCCGGAGACCGTGCTGAGGCTGGCGCGCGAGCGCAGCCCGGTGACGAGGGCGGATGCGCTGACCTGGCCCAGCGACAGCGCCACGTGCCTGGGCACGACGATGCTCAGCTCGACCTTGGCGCGCACGCCGACGAGGGCCTTCACCGACTCCCAGACGTCGTCCCAGGAGACCTTCGGGTGCGAGATCGACAGGCGCCCCTGCTCGAGGGTGACCGTGAGGTCGCGGCCCTCGACGCGGTGCACCTCGACCCGCGCGGTCGGCTCGTCGTGGCCGACGATGTCGACGCTGCCGCCGACGATGCCGACGCGGAGTGCCGTCACCGCATCCAGGTCGATGACCCGGCTCTGCCCCTCGCCGATCGTCCAGCGCTCGGTGATGGTGTCGGCGCCCGAAGCTCCGGCGCCCGAAGCGCTGCGCGGCTTGCTGTCGTTCGATGCGTCGGCGCCAGTGCCGCCGCTGCACCCATCCGCTGCGGCGCCTGCGGCACCATCCCACTGCTCATCCATGACTTTTCCTCCACCTGGCGTGGCGCCCAGCGCGACCACTACTCGCGATATATCGCGTCTTCGAACACACGATATATCGCGTCTGCGCCGACCGCAAGCCCTGCGTGCATCCCCGCTCGCCACCCGCTCGCCACCCGCTCGCGCGCCGAGTGGGGCGCTTCTGCACCAGTGGGGCTGGCACGCCAGCCCCACTCATGCGCACGAGCCCCAGTCGGCCACAGCGGGCGGCGCGCAGCGAGCGGCGGGCGGCGGGCGGCCTGCCCACCGCGAGCGTGCGCTCACCGCGTGTCCTCCACAGCTCCACGCGCGGCGCGAACGCCGCACATCCCCGCTGCGCCATCGTGCGCACATGGCGATCGAACTGCTGCCCTCCGATGCCGACAGCCCGATGCGGCACCGCCTCGACCCGACCCTGCACCGCATCCGTCGGGGCGCCTATGTCGACCGTGCCGCCTACGAGGCGACTCCGGTGCACGATCGCCACGAGTTGCAGGTGCGTGCTGTCGCTGCCGCGCGCCCGGCTGCCGTGTTCGCCCGCGAGTCGGCGCTCGCGCTCGCGCGCCTGCCCCACGGCAGGCCAGCGAACGTCTTCACGATCGGTGCCCCCACTGCTTCGGGCCGCCGAGGCGGTGTCGTCGCGTCGCGGGAGGCGATCGGCGACGACGACATCGTGCTCGAGGACGGCATCGCCCGCTGCGCTCCTGCCTTCGCGCTCGCGCACCTCGCGCGCGTCGGCAAGCAGGCGGATGCCGTGGGCGCGCTCTATGCAGCGCTCCGGCTGCAGCTGGTCACGAAGGATCAGGTGGCGGATGCGCTCGGTCGCCAGGGCCCACGCGGCCGTCGCCGAGCGGAGTGGGTGATCGCATTCGCCGATCCGCTGTCGCAATCGGTCGGCGAGTCCTGGAGCCGCGTGGCGATCCACCGGATCGGCGCTCCGCCGCCGCGGCTGCAGGTGCGGATCGTCACGCGCCTCGGCGTCCGTTTCCCCGACTTCCTCTGGGAGCGGGCGGGCATGCGCCCGCTGGGCGGCGAGTTCGACGGCGCGGCGAAGTACGGGGTGATCGCCGACGCGAACGGCGTGCAGCCGGTCGACGCAGTCATCGAAGAGAAGCGGCGCGACGATGCGCTGCGCGAGCACATCGACACGCTGCACTGGATGTGGGCGGAGGCGCAACGCCCCGAGCGCCTGCGCGACATGCTGTCACGCCACCACCTGCCGGTGCTCAGCAGGCTGCTCCCCGGCTGGTGACGCGGCAGCACCAGCCACTGGGGCACTTGCGCATGAGTGGGGCCTGCGTCCCGGCCCCACTCATGCGCAAGCGCCCCACTCGGGTGGGGCCGCGCGAGCGAGCCAGCGCGGTTGAGACCGCGTGGGCGAGTCAGCGGCGGCACTCGGGCGGGTGCGCGCCAGCGGGCCAGCTGGTCAGCGCCGGTAGTTCGGCGCCTCCACGACCATCTGGATGTCGTGCGGGTGCGACTCCTTGAGCCCGGCTGCGGTGATCTGCACGAAGCGACCCTTCTGCTGCAGCTCCTCGATCGTGCGCGCGCCGGTGTAGAACATCGACTGCCGCAGGCCGCCGACGAGCTGGTACGCCACCGAGCCGAGCGGGCCGCGGTAGGGCACCTGGCCCTCGATGCCCTCGGCGATGAGCTGCTCGTCGCTGGGGACGTCGGCCTGGAAGTAGCGGTCGCGCGAGTAGGCCGTCTTCTTGCCGCGCGTCTGCATCGCGCCGAGCGAGCCCATGCCGCGGTAGGTCTTGAACTGCTTGCCGTTCACGAGCACGAGGTCGCCGGGGCTCTCGTTCGTGCCGGCGAGCAGCGAGCCGAGCATGACCGACGAGCCGCCGGCCACGAGCGCCTTGGCGATGTCGCCCGAGTACTGCAGTCCGCCGTCGGCGATGATCGGGATGTCGGTGCCGGCGTCGTGCGCGGCACGTGCTGCGTCGTAGATGGCCGAGACCTGCGGCACGCCGACTCCCGAGACGACGCGGGTGGTGCAGATCGAGCCGGGCCCGACGCCAACCTTCACGGCATCGACGCCCGCCTCGATGAGCGCCGCAGCGCCCTCGTAGGTCGCGACGTTGCCGCCGATGATGTCGATCTCGTCGAAGCGCGCGTCTCCCTTGAGCTGCGTGACCATGTCGAGCACGCCCTGGCTCTCGCCGTTGGCCGTGTCGACCACGATCACGTCGACGCCGGCCTCCGCGAGCGCCACGGCCCGCTCGAAGGCGTCGCCGAAGAAGCCGATCGCTGCGCCGACCCGGAGGCGACCGTGCGCATCCTTCGTCGCGTTGGGATACTGCTCGACCTTGTCGAAGTCCTTCACGGTGATGAGGCCGCCGAGGCGCCCCTGCTCGTCGACGAGCGGCAGCTTCTCGAGCTTCGTCTGCTCGAAGATCTTGAAGGCCGACTCGCGATCGATGCCGATCGGTGCCGTCTTCAGCGGCGACGGCGTCATGATGTCGCGCACGAGCGTGGTGGCGAACTCCTCACGCGGCACGAAGCGCATGTCGCGGTTGGTGACGATGCCCACCAGCACGTTGTCCGCATCGACCACCGGCAGGCCGGAGACCTTGAACTCGCCGCAGATGCGGTCGACCTCTTCGATGGTCGCGTCGGCGTGCGTCGTGACCGGATCGGTGATCATGCCGGACTCCGAGCGCTTCACGCGGTCGACCATCCCTGCCTGGTCCTCGATCGAGAGGTTGCGATGCATGATGCCGATGCCGCCCTGGCGAGCCATCGCGATCGCCATGCGATCTTCGGTGACCGTATCCATGGCGCTCGACACGAGCGGGATGGACAGTCGGATGCGGCGGGAGAGCCGGGTGCCGGTGTCGGCCTCGCTCGGAATCACATCCGTGCGGCCGGGCAGGAGCATGACGTCGTCGTAGGTCAGGCCGATCGGGCCGAACGGATTGCGCATTTCCATCGCTCTCATCGTATCTATTCGGTAACGGTCCCGCGGCATCCTGGTGAATTGACCTCCGCTGGCGCCGAAATGGACTCGGAGCGGCCGATCGCGCCGCTACTGTGTCACCACCGATGTAACGGGCACGGCGCACACGGCATTCCCAGATGCCCCGCTGCCGCACAACATGGAGGACATGTGAAGACGTCCAGCAGACCTCGACGGGGAGGGCTGCGGCGAGCGATCGCCGTTGCCGTTGCCGTCATGGGAATGGTCGCAGGTGGCGCCGCTGCGGCCACCGCGGCAGACCTTCCCGCGACAGACCAGCCCGGCGCCTATTCCTACAGCGGCACCATCCGCGACGCCGGCGAGCCACTCGAGGGCGTCGAGATCACCGTCTCGGGCAACGGCGTCGACGAGACGACGGCGACGGATGCGGAGGGCCGGTGGTCGATCGCAGTCGCCGAGCCGGGCACCTACACGGTCTCGATCGACACGGCGACGCTGCCAGACGGCGTGACGCTCCGCGACGCGTCGTTCGAGAGCCGGGAGTTCCCCATCGGCGCCTCGACCTCGGTCGGCGTGCTGTTCCCCTTCGCTGCTGCCGGCGACACCGGCGGTGACTCCGGTGGCGACACCGGCACCGGCTCCGAGGGCAACACCGGCACGGGCGGCAACACCGGAACGGGCGGCGACACCGGCACAGGCGCCCAGCCAGGCACCGACGCCGGAGCCGACCCGACGGGGGCCGCGACCGGCACCCGCGACAACAGCTTCGGTTCGCTCCTGCTGGCACGCACCATCTCCGGCCTCAGCTTCGGCCTGCTGCTGGCGCTCGCCGCGATCGGCATCACGCTCATCTTCGGCACCACCGGGGTCAACAACTTCGCGCACGGCGAGATGCTGACGTTCGGCGGCGTCATCTTCTACGTCACGACAACGCTCGTCAACTGGCCGGTGTGGATCGCTGTGGTGGTGACGCTCGTGGCCTCCGCGGCGCTCGGCTGGGCGCACGACTGGGCGATCTTCAAGCCGCTGCGAAAGCGGGGCGTCGGTCTCGTGCAGGTCTTGATCGTGACGATCGGCCTCTCGATCGCGCTGCGCTACTTCTTCCAGTTCTTGATCGGCGGCGGCACTGAGGGCCTCTCGGTCTCGCGCGGCGCCATCGTCGAGGTCGGGCCCGTGTTCATGACCACAGCTGACCTGGTCAGCATGGCGATCGCCATCGTGGTGCTGATCGGCGTCGGGTTCTTCCTCACCAGGACGCGCATCGGCAAGGCCACGCGGGCAGTGAGCGACAATGCCTCGCTCGCTGCTGCATCCGGCATCGACGTCGATAAGGTCATCCGCATCGTGTGGGTGCTCGCCGGCCTCCTCACCGGTGGTGCGGGCATCCTCTACACCTACTTCATCGGCTCCAACATCAAATGGGACGTGGGCTTCACGATCCTGCTGCTGCTGTTCGCAGGTGTCACGCTCGGTGGCCTCGGAAGCGCCTTCGGCGCACTCGTCGGAGCCGTGGTCATCGGTCTCGTGACCGAGATCTCGACGATCTTCATCGCACCCGACCTGCGCTACGCGATCGCGCTGCTGGTGCTCATCCTCGTGCTGCTGTTCCGACCGCAGGGCATCCTCGGTCGCAGGGAAAGGATCGGCTGACATGGATCTCGCCGCCATCTTCAACAGCGCCCTCGGGGAGATCCTCTCCCCGACCACGGCCGCCTTCGCCCTGGCCACCATCGGGCTGAACATCCACTTCGGCTACTCCGGGCTCCTGAACTTCGGGCAGGCAGGCTTCATGGCTGTCGGCGCCTACGCGTTCGCGATCTTCACGATGATGGTCGACCCGACCGCGACGCTCGGCTGGCCGGTGTGGCTGTCGTTCCTGGCCGCCATCGTGGCTGCCGTCATCGCGTCGGTGATCTTCGGCCTGATCCTCGGCATCCCGACGCTGCGGCTGCGTGGCGACTACCTCGCCATCGTGACGATCGCCGCCGCTGAGATCATCCGCTTCACCGTCCGCACGCAGGACCTCACCGCGATCACCGGCGGCTCGCAGGGCTTGCGCGGCCAGGACTACAAGGGCGACATCGACGCGCTCAACCCGCTCACCGGCAGCACCTACGGCTTCGGTCCGTGGACGGCGACCGCCTACGACACCTGGGTGCGCATCATCGCCTGGTCGCTCGTGATCGTCGCGCTCGTCGTCGTCTGGCTGCTGATGCGCAGCCCCTGGGGTCGCGTCATCAAGGGCATCCGAGAAGACGAGGACGCGGTGCGCTCGCTCGGCAAGAACGTCTACAGCTACAAGATGCAGGCGCTCGTGCTCGGCGGCGTCATGGGTGGTCTCGCAGGCGTGATGTACGTGCTGCCACGAGCGGTGCAGCCCGACAACTTCGCCACCACGATGACGTTCTACATCTGGACCGCCCTGCTGCTGGGCGGCGCCGCGACCGTGTTCGGCCCATTGATCGGTTCGATCCTGTTCTGGGTGCTGCTGTCGCTCACGGGCGGCATCCTCACCGGGCTGCAGGCGATCGGTGCCTTCGGCGAGATGTCCGGCACCCAGGCCGGCCAGCTGCGCTTCGTGATCGTCGGGCTCGCGCTCATGGCGCTGGTCGTATTCAGACCGCAAGGCATCCTGGGCAACAAGAAGGAGCTCTCGTTCCATGTCTGAGACCATCACTCCCCCGACCACGCATCCGCTCGTCGACGGGCAGGTCGCACCCGGCTGCAAGAAGGTCGACCCGATCGTCGTCGCCGACGGCGTCATCCGGCAGTTCGGCGGTCTCACGGCCGTCGACGTCGAGCACGTCGAGATCCCGCGTGGCGCCATCACGGCGCTCATCGGCCCGAACGGTGCAGGCAAGACGACCTTCTTCAACCTGCTCACCGGCTTCGACCGCCCCAACAAGGGCACCTGGGCGTTCGAGGGGCAGTCGCTCGCGCACGTGCCCAGCCACAAGGTCGCTCGCCGCGGCATGGTGCGCACGTTCCAGCTGACGAAGTCGCTCGGCCGCCTGACCGTGCTGCAGAACATGCTGCTCGGCGCGCGCGACCAGCGCGGCGAAGGCATCTTCGCTGCGCTCATCAAGCCGCTCTGGAAGGCGCAGGAGGCGGCCAACATCATCAGGGCCGACAACCTGCTCGCGCGATTCCAGCTGGACGCCAAGCGCGAGGACTACGCGGCATCCCTCTCGGGCGGCCAGCGCAAGCTGCTTGAGATGGCGCGGGCGCTCATGAGCGAGCCGACGCTCGTCATGCTCGACGAGCCGATGGCCGGCGTCAACCCGGCCTTGACGCAATCGCTGCTCGACCACGTCCGAGGCCTCAAGGACGACGGCATGACCGTGCTGTTCGTCGAGCACGACATGCACATGGTGCGCCACATCTCCGACTGGGTGATCGTGATGGCCGAGGGCAAGATCGTCGCCGAGGGTCCACCGGAGACGATCATGCAGAACAAGGCCGTCGTCGACGCCTACCTCGGCGCCCACCACGACACCGACCTCGGCACGCTGACCAACCAGCAGGTCGCGCAGATCCACCAAGACGCGGAGGGGGAAGTACCCATCGATCCCGACGACACCACCGCCCGCGATGAGACGACGGATGCGCGGGCCGAGTCGACGACGGACACGGACGACCAGAAGGGCCAGCGATGACCACGACCCCCGTCCTCGAGACGAAGGATCTCGTCGCCGGCTACCTGCCCGGCGTCAACATCCTCAACGGCTGCTCGATCGTGGCGAACCAGGGCGACCTGATCGGCATCATCGGTCCGAACGGTGCCGGCAAGTCGACGCTGCTGAAGGCCGTCTTCGGTCAGGTGCACGTGCGCGGCGGCGAGATCCTGCTCCACGGCGAGGACATCACCGGGCTCAAGGCCAACAAGCTCGTCGGCAAGGGCGTCGGGATGGTGCCGCAGAACAACAACGTGTTCCCCTCCCTCACGATCGAGGAGAACCTCGAGATGGGGCTCTTCCAGGCACCCAAGCTGTTCAGAGAGCGCTTCGAGTTCGTCGGCGCGCTCTTCCCCGAGCTGGTGAAGCGGCGCAAGCAGCGCGCCGGCAGCCTCTCTGGCGGTGAGCGGCAGATGGTCGCGATGGGCCGCGCCCTCATGATGGACCCGGCCGTGCTGCTGCTCGACGAGCCGAGCGCGGGTCTGAGCCCCGTGCGCCAGGACGAGACGTTCCTGCGCGTGGCCGAGATCAACAGCCACGGCGTCACGATCGTGATGGTCGAGCAGAACGCTCGCCGCTGCCTGCAGATCGCGCACCGCGCCTACGTGCTCGACCATGGCACGGATGCATACACGGGCACGGGCCGCGAGATGTTGAACGACCCGAAGGTCATCCAGCTCTATCTCGGCACGCTCGCGACCGACGTCGAGGAGAAGGCACGCACCGAGGCGCAGCCGGTCGTGGAGCCGAAGGCGGAGTAGCCGACAGGCATTGCTGAGGGCCCCCGCTGGTGGAGAGCGGGGGCCCTTCGCTGTGCGCGCGCTCAGCAGGCCGGCCCCTGAGCCGGTGCGCGCCGCAGGCGCACGCCGTGCCGAAGGGCAACGTGCCGAACGGGCGACAGCGAAGAGGGCCCCGCCGAAGCGAGGCCCTCCACGATCAGCGGTTCAGCTCACTCGGTGAGCGAACCTGCCTCCGAGCGGACGAAGGTGTACTGGTTGTCGGCGCCGTACTGGTAGATGCCGATGAAGGCCTCCGTCGGGTCGCCGTTCTCGTCGAACTCGATCGGGCCAGAGACACCGTCGTAGTCGATGTCCTCGTCGTTCGCGAGCAGCTCGAGGCAGTCGGCGAGAACGGTGCACTTCGTGCCGTTCGTCGAGACCTCGAGCAGGTTGTCGCGGATCGTCACCGAGTCAGCGCTGCCGCCCTGGACGGCCGCGAGGCCAGCCATGATGACCGCGTCGTACGACTCGGGGCCGTACGAGAAGTCCTCGAGCGCCGGGTCGACCTCGAGCAGGCGCTCGCGGAAGGTGTCGTCGGCCGGGTTGCCCGGCAGCGTGCCGAACGCGCCCTCGAGCGTGCCCTCGGGGAAGTTGTACCCGTTGGAGAGGTTGCCGTCGACGAAGTACATGCCGGAGGCCGGGAAGCCGTTCGTGACGAGCTCGGGCACGATCTGCGCCGTCTCCTCGAAGGCGAGGATGCCGATCACGTCGGGCTCACCGGCGAGGATCTCTGCGACCTGCGACGAGAAGTTCGTGTCGCCCGGGTTGTAGAGGACGCTGCCGGTGACGGTGCCGCCCGCAGCCTCGACCGCTGCGGTCGCATTCGCCTCGAGCCCTGTGCCGTACGGGTCGTTGATCGTGATGAAGCCCACCGATGCTGCGCCGTTGGCGACCATCAGGTTGCCCAGCACGCGACCCTGGATGACGTCGGACGGCGCGGTGCGCCAGTAGAACCCGTCGTCCTCGTAGTCGGTGAAGTCGGGCGAGGTGTTCGCCGGCGAGATCTGCACGATGCCCGCGTCGATCACCTGGTCGATGAACGTGAACGAGACGCCCGAGGACGCTGCGCCGATGATGACGTCGGCGCCGGCCTGCACGAGCACGCCCGTGGACTGCGTGGCGATGTCGGTCGTCGTGTCACCGGAGTCCTGGTGGTTGACCGAGACCTCGTAGTCGAGGCCGGCCTCCTGCAGATCCGCCACCGCAAGGTCGACGGCCGCGAACTCGGGCGGGCCGAGGAAGGCGAGGTTGCCGGTCTGGGGCAGGATCGTGCCGATGACGAGGTCGGTGTCGACCTCCGCCTCGTCGGGCCCGGCGGATCCGGACGGTGCTGGGGTGCCGCCGCCTGCACAGGCGGCGAGCAGCAGCACGCCCGCGGTCGCCGCGCCGAGCGCTGCGAACCGGCGGGGGCTGTTCCCCTTGGTGCGAAGGAAGGACTGCATGGTGCTCCTCGGTTGCATGGAACCACCCGCTGACGCAGGTGTTGGTGCAACAGTAGGCGAGCAATGCACGCTTTTCAGCCGTTCTGCGTCACGACCTTGTAACGGTCTTGGTGCAAACGCAGACCGGATGCGACAAACCTGCGCCAGCGCTGAGCGACCCGGCCGCTCAGGCCGACGGCGGGATCGGCCGCGGTCGCCGCAGCTGCCGACCCACGAGGTCGAGCGAGACCAGCAGCACCGATGCCCAGACGAACGCGAAGCCGATCCAGCGCTCGAGCGGCATGGGCTCGTGCATCACGAAGGCGCCGAACAGGAACGTCATGATGGGCGCGAGGTACTGCGTGAAGGCGACCCAGGTGAGGGGGATGCGCCGGGTGGCGGCCGCGAACGCCAGCAGCGGGACGGCGGTGACGATGCCGAAGCCCGCGGTGCCGAGGATGCCGGTGAGGCCGGTCGCGTCCACCGTCAGGCCGTTGGCCGTGATGGCGATGCCCAGCATCACCATCGATGCAGGCAGCACGGCCGTGGTCTCGATCGTGAAGCCCGACAGCGCATCCACCGAACCGCCGACGCGCTTCTTGATGAGGCCGTAGGTGCCGAAGGAGAAGGCGACGATGAGCCCGATCCATGGCACCTCGCCGTAGCCGACGATCATGACGCCGACGCCGATCGCGCCGAGGGCGACCGCGACCCACTGCAGCGGCCGCAGCCGCTCACCGAGGAAGACGACAGCCAGGACCACGCTCACGAGCGGGTTGAGGAAGTAGCCGAGGCTCGTCTCGAGCACCCGGTCGGACAGCACGCCGATCACGAAGGCCGTCCAGTTGATGAGCACGGCGTGGCCGGCGATCACCAGGGTCCAGGTGTCGCGGCGGCTGCGCAGCACCTGCCGCATGCGCGCCCATCCGCGGGTCATCGCCACGAGTGCGAAGGCGACGATGACGGAGGAGACCACCCGCCAGCCGATGAGCTCGAACCCGTCGATGCCCTTCGTCAGCTGCAGGTAGATGGGAACGAGGCCCCAGCAGAAGTACGCGAACAGCGCGTAGCCGAGGCCTGCCTTCGCGTGCTGCCCCATCGACCCTCCAGGAAGATGCGAAGGCGGCTCCCCCGAAGGGGAGCCGCCGATGCGTCAGTAGCGGAGCGTCAGCGCTCGACGATGGCGAGCACGTCGCGCGCCGAGAGCACCAGGTACTCGTCGACGCCGTACTTGATCTCGGTGCCGCCGTACTTCGAGTAGAGCACGCGGTCGCCGACGGCGACGTCCATGGGGACGCGGTTGCCGTTGTCGTCGATGCGGCCGGGGCCGACCGCCACGACCTCGCCCTCCTGGGGCTTCTCCTTGGCGGTGTCAGGGATGACGAGACCGCTTGCAGTGGTCGTCTCAGCCTCGACCTGCTGGATGACGATGCGATCCTCAAGCGGCTTGATGGAAACCGACACGGTTGCCTCTTTCTAGTCAGACTTTGGGGTTCGTCCGGACCTGCCGGACAACAGCCCAAGCCTAGGCGCTCGATTGGCACTCGGTCAACATGAGTGCCAGCCGTTCGCGGTGGGCGCACGCGTGCTCGGCGCAACCGCGATCTCGCGCGATGGTCGAGACTGGAGCCATGGAAGCCGAGGAGCTGCGACTGCTGCTGTCGACCGAAGGGCTCACGCTGCTCGAGCGCACGGAGGCGGGCGCAGACGGGGCGGGCATCGGCGATCGCACCGACGTCGTCCGCGAGGTCACCCGGCTGCGGGCGGAGGGGCACGATCCGCGCCTCGTCGCCGCCGTGCTGACGCAGGCGCGGCTGCGACGCCGCGCGCAGGCGAAGTTCGGCGAGTTCGCGCGCGGGATGCTCTTCACCGAGGCCGGGCTCGAGCAGGCCACCCGGCTGCGCGTCGCCGCGCACCACGCGGGGCGGATGCGGCAGGCCGGCATCGTCTCGGTGGCCGACCTGGGGTGCGGCATCGGTGCCGACTCGCTCGCCTTCGCCACCCTCGGGCTCGCGGTCACCGCGGTCGAGCGCGACGAGGTGACCGCCGCGATCGCGACGTACAACCTCGCCGCGTGGGACGCATCCGTCGTGCACGGCGACGCCCTCGAGACCCCCGTCGACGTGGAAGCCCTCTGGTTCGACCCCGCCCGCCGAGACGAGCGCAAGCGCCTGAGCGACCCGGGCGACTGGTCACCGGCGCTCGACGCCGTCTTCGCACGAGCTGCCGAGCAGCCGGCCGGCATCAAGCTCGCACCCGGCATCGACCGCGCGCTGCTGCCTGCGGGCGCCGAGCACCAGTGGGTGACGGATGGGCTCGAGACCGTCGAGGCCGTGGTGTGGACGGGGAGGCTTGCCCGGCAGGGCGTCGCGCGCAGCGCGCTCGTGCTGGCGGACGGCGGTGCGGCCGAGCTCACCGGCGAGGCCTCGCACCCCGAGCAGGGCGAGCTCGCCGCGTTCCTCTACGAGCCCGCCGGGGCCGTGATCAGGGCCGAGCTCATCGGCGCGCTCGCCGAGCAGCTGGAGGCGACGGCGATCAGCGAGGGGATCGCCTATCTGAGCGGCGCGCGGCAGATCGCGACGCCGCTCGCGCAGGCGTTCAGGGTGCGCGAGACGCTGCCGCTCGACGAGCGCGGCATTGCCAAGCGGCTGCGCGCACTCGGCATCGGCGAGCTCGAGATCAAGAAGCGCGGCGCCGACATCGACCCGGCGACATTGAGGAAGCGGCTGAAGCTCGCCGGCCCGGAGCGCGCCACGCTCTTCGTGACGCGCGTGGGCGGGCGGCACCGAGCGATCCTGGCTGACCGGGTGTAGGCGCGCGGCTGCAGGACGCAGCCGGTGTCAGCGCTGCTGCTCCTCCGCTACGAGGTCGAGGTCGCCCGCCTCCGGCTCGGCGAAGTAGGCGTCGACGGATTCCTGCGTCACCTCGGCGAGGGAGGCCGGCTGCCAGCGCGGCTGGCGGTCCTTGTCGATCACCTGCGCGCGCACGCCCTCGCTGAAGTCCGACGTCGAGAGCGCATGCATCGACACCCGGAACTCCTGCACGAGCGCGGCCTCGAGCGTCGGCAGCGCGCGAGCGCGGCGCAGGGCCGCGAGCGCCACGGAGACGGCGACGGGCGAGGCGGCACCGACCGCCGCGGCGAGCTTCGCGGCGGGCTCGCCTGCAGCGGCCAGCCGCTCGACGATGGCCGCGGCGTCGTCGCCGGCGAACACCGCGTCGATCCACGCGCTGCCTGCGACGAGCTCGCCCGCGGGGGCCGCTCCCGCGACGGCGGCGATGGCAGCCGTGGGCTCATCGACCTCAAGCGCTGAGAGCAAGCCATCCAGCCGGTCCGAGGGCACGAACGCGTCCGACAGCCCGAGCGCGATGGCATCCGCGGCCCCGATCATCCGCCCGGAGAGCGCTGCGGCGACGCCCAGCTGGCCGGGCGCCCGCGAGAGGAGCCACGTGCCGCCCACGTCGGGCACGAACCCGATGCCCACCTCCGGCAGGCCGAGCCGGCTGCGCTCCGTGACGACTCGGTGGGAGCAGTGCGCCGAGACGCCGATGCCCCCGCCGAGCACGAGCCCGTCCTGGATCGCGACCACGGGCTTCGGGTAGCGCGCGAGGCGGGCGTTCATGCGGTACTCGTCGGCCCAGAACACGGCGGATGCCGTGCCATCGCCGTCGAGCGCGTCGCGGTAGAGCGCCACGAGGTCGCCGCCTGCGCAGAGTCCGCGGTCGCCAGCGCCCGTGATGAGCACGGCCTGCACAGCGGCGTCTCCCTCCCACGCGTCGAGCATGCGCCCTATCTCACGCACCATGCCGTGCGTGAGCGCGTTGATCGCCTTCGGGCGGTTCAGGGTCAGCACTCCGAGTCGGCCGCGCTGCTCGACGAGGACCTCTGGCGCTGCCGGGGCCGTGCCTGCGGTCAGGTCGTCCATCGATCCCCCACCCTGCTGCGTCCGACGATCTGGCTCATGGTCTCGTTGTTCCCCTCGAAGATGTGCCGACGCGGAGCACGGCGTCGTCGGGCTGCAGCCGGCGCGAAGAAGCCCCGGCCGCGTGCTGCTCGTCTCCAGAGCTCTGGGGAACGATGCACGCGAGCCGGGGCCGCAAGCGCCTGCGCGCTAGAGCTGGCTGAGCGCCGTGAAGTAGTTCGCCCACTGCACCGCGAGCACGATGAACACGACCAGCGAGGCGATCGCGAAGACGATGCCCGCGATCGCGGCGATGAGCGGCCACGGCTTCGCCGCGGGGTTCTTCTTCATCGCGATGAAGCCGAGGATCGCTCCGACGATGGCGGGCAGCGTGCCCAAGCCGCTGACGAAGGTGAACAGCAGGCCCAGGCCGCTGAAGATGAGCGCGGCGATGGTGATGCCCTTGAACTTCTTCTCACCAGGCAGCGCGGAGGACGCCTGCTGGCCGTAGCCCGCGGCAGCGTTCGCGTCGGCGTAGGACGTCTGCTGGCCGTATGCCGGCTGCTGGCCGTACGCGGCCTGCTGCTGGCCGTACGCGGGCTGCTGCTGGCCGTAGCCGACCTCTGCAGGTGCGCTCGCCTGGCCGTAGGCCGGCTGCTGGCCGTAGGACTGCGCGGGCGCGCTCTGGCCGTACTGCTGCTGGCCGTACGACGGTGCGTTCGCACCGTAGCCCGGGGCGCTCTGGCCGGTGGACTGCTGGCCGTACGACTGCTGCGACGAGTCGGGCTGCTGGCCATACGACTGCTGCGACGCATCGGACTGCTGGCCGTAGGACGTGTCCTGAGCGGGCGCGGCCTGACCGTACGGCTGCTGGCCGTAGGAGGGCGCGGCGTCCTGCTGCGCGGCGGGCTGGCCGTAGGTCTGGGACTCCTGCGCGGGAGCCTGACCGTAGGACGGCGTCTCCTGCGCGGGCTGCCCATATGCGGGCGCCTGCTGGCTCTGGTCGCCGAAGGACGCGGCGGGCGCGTCTGCGGGCTGGCCGAACGACGGCGTCTGCTCTGGCTGCTGGCCGAAGTCGGTGGCGGGCTGCGCGCTCGCAGCAGGCTGACCGGGCTGTGCGGCGGCGCCGTCCTGCTCGGGCTGGTCGGGCCGACGGAAACGGTCGTCGGCCGGCGGGAACTGGTCGCTCACGGGGAACCTCCTTGCGGTGCGCAAGTGCGCGGGCACAACAGTATCGCGCGGTGGAGCTCAAAGTCTGAGATCCGTTCGGATCTCAGCGCGACCCCAGCGCCGTGGCCCGTCTCGGGCCGCGGACCCGGTGGCGCGCCAAGTCTGAGATCCGTTCGGATCCCGACCGGCGCGCCCTACGGGACCTGCAGCTCCGGCATCTGCTGCACGAACGCGACCATCGTCGCCACACCGAGCACCGTCGCCGCGATGAGCGCCACGAGCGTGATGGCGCCGAGCACGATCGACCAGATCGCCAGCAGCCTGCCGTCGTCGCCGGTGCGCTTCATCTGTGCCAGCGCGATGGCACCGAGCACGATCGCGGCGATGGAGCCGAGACCCAGGAAGACCGTGGACCCGGCAGCCGCAGCAGCGATGGCGAGGATCGCCAGCAGGTTGGTCTTGGGACCCGGATGCGTCGGCACGCTCCACACCTGCGGCTGCGGCGGAGCAGGTGGTCCAGCGGGCGGCTGCGCGCTCCAGCCCTGCTGGGGCCATGCGGTCGCGCTCATGCCGTGCCTCCTCCGAAGTCGTTGGCATCGGAGCCGAGCCGGCAATGGCCGTGGCGCTCGATGCTGTCTCGATCCTGCCAGGCCGACCTGGGCATCCGCTTCACCATGTGTGTGACGTCACCGCTCGGATGACGTGACCTGCACGACGTCGGCCTCGAGCGTCGACACCGCGGCGAACCCCAGCGGGCTGGGTGCCTCGCCGCGTGCGACGAGCATCGCGCCGACCGCGGCGATCATGGCGCCGTTGTCGGTGCAGAGCTCGAGCGGCGGGATGCGGAGGGTGACGCCTGCCGCGGCGCAGCGCTCTGCCGCGACCTCGCGCAGGCGAAGGTTGGCGACCACGCCGCCGCCGAGCAGCAGCCGCGGGATGCCATGGCTCTCGCACGCGTCGAGCGCCTTCGACACCAGCACGTCGACGACCGCCTCGCGGAAGCTGGCCGCGACGTCGGCGATGGGCAGCGCCTCCCCCGTGGCGTCCGAGCGCTCGACGTGGCGGGCGACCGAGGTCTTGAGCCCGGAGAAGGAGAAGTTCCAGCGGTGCCGCTCTCGATCCTTGGGCGCAGTGAGCCCGCGCGGGAAGGCGATCGCCGCAGGGTCGCCGCCCACCGCGGCGGCATCGATCGAGGGGCCGCCCGGGTAGCTGAGCCCCAGCAGCCGGGCAGTCTTGTCGAAGGCCTCGCCCGCGGCGTCGTCGATGGTCTCGCCCAGCAGCTCGACGTCGCCGGCGAGGTCGCGCACGAGCAGCAGCGAGGTGTGGCCGCCCGAGACCAGCAGCGCGATCGTGGGCAGCTCGAGCGGCTCCCCCGAGAGCACGTCGGCGGCGACGTGCCCGACGAGGTGGTTCACGCCATAGAGCGGCAGATCGCGCGCGGTCGCGAGCCCCTTCGCGGCGCCGATGCCGACCATCAGCGCACCCGCGAGACCCGGCCCCGCCGTGACAGCCACCGCGTCGATGTCGTCGAGCGTCAGGCCCGCGTCGGCGAGCGCCGCTCGGATCGTGGGCTCCATAGCCTCGAGGTGCGCGCGGGCGGCGATCTCCGGCACGACGCCGCCGAAGCGCGCGTGCAGCTCCATCGACGACGCGATGCGGTTGGCGAGCAGCTCGGTGCCGCGCACGATGCCGACACCGGTCTCGTCGCAGCTCGTCTCGATGCCGAGCACGACCGACGCCACCACTGGCGCGCTCATGCCTGCACCCGCTTCATGACCACGGCATCCACATCCTCCGGCTGGTAGTAGCGCGGCCGCACGCCGATCTCGGCGAAGCCGACCGAGGCATAGAGCGCCCGCGCCGTCGGGTTGTCTGCTCGCACCTCGAGGAAGAGCTCGCGCACGCCGCGCCGAGACGCCTCCTCCAGCAGCTCGGCGAGCAGGGCCCTGCCGATGCCGCGGCCGCGCGCGTCGGCGCGCACGGCGATCGTCTGCACATCGCCCTCGACGCCGACCGCGCGGAGGCCGGCGTAGCCGAGCGAGCTGCCCTCCGCATCCTCGGCCACGATGTAGCGCCCCCACTCGCTCGCGAGCTCTGCGCGCATGGTCTCGCGCTCCCAGGCGCTCGCCTCGAAGGATGACTGCTCGATCGCCATGATCGCGTCGAGGTCGGATGCGCCGGCCGTGCGGATGCGGACGTCGTCGGTGGTCACTGGCTCACCCGCTTCGGCCCGGCGGAGGGCACCGCGTCGGCCTCGCGCAGGTAGAGCGCCTGCTCGACCTCCGCCGCGCCGCGCGCCACCGCGAGCGCCAGCAGCGCGGCATCCACGCCGTCGGCGTCGATGCGCTCGAGCGTCGCGTGCTCGCCATCGAGCGCCGGCACCGCGTCGGCTGGGGCGAGATGCGGGCCGTCAGCGACCAGCCCGTCGATCACGATGCTCCACGCACGCTCGCGCCGCCGGACATCCGTCGTCACCTGTGCGCTGCCGGTCGTGACGCCGGCGTGGCTGGCGACGCCCCTGCACGGCACTCCCAGCCCGAGCGCTGCGGCGCGGGCGGCCGCGATGCCGACGCGCAGGCCCGTGAAGGCCCCGGGGCCCATGCCCGCGACGACGAGCTCGATGCGGTCGCGACGGCCGTCGAGGGCGCGCTCGAGCATGCCGCCCAGGTGCTCCGCGTGCCTGCGGGTGTCGACGGCGTGCTCGCGGAAGACCACCGCGGCGCCGTCGACGACGGCCACTGAGGTGCCGAGGGAGGTGTCGATCGCGAGGATCATGCGGAGGCTCCCTCTTCGTCGCTGTGATGGGTCGCGTGCGCGTTCGGGGACCCGTTCGCCGACCGGGGACCGGTTGCAACGGGTCCCCGCGGCGGGAACGGGTCCCCGAGCGCGGCGTCGGCGAGTGCGGCGTCGGCGAGCGCGGCGTCGGCGAGCGCACGCACGCGGGCGGCGGGCCACGCGGGGCCGCGGCCGCTCAGCCGCACGGTGCGCGGCGACTCGTCGTCCGACTCGAGGTCTGCGTCGTCGGCAGCGACGTCGTCGCGTGCGATCTCGACCCGCAGCCACGACTCGAGCGCGTGCTCGAGCGGCGCGCCCCACTCGGCGACCGTGATGGCGCCGTCGAGGTCGAGATCGAGGTCGTCGAGCTCCGCCTCGTCGTCGCCATCGCCCAGCAGTCGGTACGCATCGACGTGCTGCAGGTCGGGCCCGGCGGCGGTGCGATGCGTGCGCGCGATCACGAACGTCGGGCTCTGCACGGTGCCGCGCGCCCCGAGCGCCCGCCCGATGCCGCGCGTGAGCGTGGTCTTGCCGGCGCCCAGCGGCCCGATGAGCAGCACCGTGTCGCCCGCCCGCAGGCTGCCACCGATGCGCGCGCCCAGAGACTCCATCGCGTCGGCGTCCGGCACCGAGCCCGCCAGCTCGACCGCGACACGCGCGCCGATCATGCCGGTGAGCTCAGGGGCGGATGCGTGGGCGAGCTCGACGGGGTCGCCGACGCTGGCAGCGCGGTCGCCGATGTCGAGCACGAGCTGATCCATCGCCACCCGGCCACGGATCGGATGGGCGATGCCGCCCAGCACCACCGGCCTGCCGGTCGCAGCGCGGGTGACGCCGTCTGCGTAGCCGAGGCCGACGAGGGCGAGCGTCGTCTGCCGCTCGGTGACGTAGTCGGCGCCGTAGGAGATGCCGAGGCCCGCATCGACGTGCTTGACGCCGATCACCTCGCCGAGCAGCCGCTGCGGCTCGCCGTCGAGGCCGAGCTCGAGCACGCGGCGCGGGGCGAGTGCGCCGCTCCGCATGGCGGCGTCCTGACCCCTGAGACCGCCCTCACCCGAGCCTTGACCGGCATCCCCGCCCTGACCGCGGTCGTGGCCGTGCTGGACCGCGCCCATCCGGGTCACCGTCTCATAGCCGATCGTGCCGGCGGCGACGGCCCAGGCATCCGCGCCGGGCTCGGCGAGCGCTGGATCGGCGGATGCGCCGGGCAGCGTCGAGGCAGGCACGCCCGGGTCGCCCCACAGCACGCCCTCGCCGGTGAGCGGCGGCTCGATGCGCAGCCTGCGCGGCTCGATCGCGACGACGCGCGCCAGCTCGCCCGCGACGACCACGGGAGCGCCGATCGCCGGCAGCAGGCCGTCATCGAGGCCGATGCTGGCGACGCCGGCGGTGAAGTCTGCGCACACGCGCATCGCCGGCACGAGCCCGAGCGCGGCGGCACCAGAGCCGGAGCCGTCGCCAGGGCCGTTCGGGTCGATGCCATAGGCGGCCATGCCGATGCGCACCATGTCGAAGCGGGCCTGCGGCAGGGCGAGCGCGCCCTGCGAGTTCGCGAGATGCCGCAGCTCGAGCTCGAGGTCCGCGGCCTCCGCGATCGCTGCGGTGAAGTCGCCCACCTGGGCGAGGTCGTCGTCACGGCTGGTGCCGGCGAGATGCGACATCACGGCACGGATGCGGGCGCCGCCCCGGGCGAGCTCGATCGCGCGGGCGATGGCCGCAGTGCGGTCGCCGCGCGCGATGCCGTTGCGGCCGAGTCCCGTGTCGAGCTTGAGGTGCACGGTGGCGCCCGCCGCTGCCGCGGCCTCGAGCTGCGCGATGGACGAGACGGCGACGTCGATGCGGTTGGCGGCCGCGATCGAGAAGTCGACGCCCGGCCCGTGCAGCCAGGCCAGCACGGGAGCGTCGATGCCGGCACGGCGCAGCGCGACTGCCTCGCCGAGGTCGACGACGCCGAGCATCGCCGCTCCCCCGTCGAGCATCGCCCTCGCCGAGCGCACGGCACCGTGGCCGTAGCCGTCGGCCTTCACCACGCCGCAGACGGGCACGCCGACACGCGCGGCCAGCACCCGGACGTTGGCGGCGATCGCCGCCGCATCCACCTCGACGCGCATCAGGACTCCGCGATCACCGTCGCCGTCGCGATGCCCGCGTCATGGCTCATCGAGACGTGCAGGTGCACCACGCCGACAGCGGCCGCGAGCTCTGCGGCGCTGCCGCGCAGCTCGAGCGTGGGCTTGCCGTCTGCGGCCTGCAGCACCACGTAGTCGATCCAGCGGATGCCCGCGGCCGTGCCGATCGCCTTCTGCGCTGCCTCCTTCGCGGCGAACCGCGCGGCGAGCGAGTGGATCGGACGGGGCTCGCCGTTGGCCTCGAGCTCCTCCGCAGCGAACAGCCGCTCGCGCAGCCTCGGGGTGCGGGTGATGGCGCGCTCGAAGCGAGCGAGGTCGACGACGTCGACGCCGAGCCCGAGGATCACGAGCAGACCACCATGCTGAGCCCTAGCGGCTCACTCGACCGTGACCGACTTCGCCAGGTTGCGCGGCTGGTCGACGTCGAGCCCCTTGGCGGTCGCGAGCTCGAGCGCGAAGATGTGCAGCGGCACGACCTGCAGCACCGGCTCGAGCATCGGCAGCGTCAGCGGCACGCGCAGCACCTGGTCGGCGTAGGGCATGACCGCCGCGTCGCCGGCCTCTGCCACCGCGATGACGCGGGCGCCGCGGGCGCGGATCTCCTGGATGTTCGAGATGATCTTCGAGTGCAGCACCGGCTCGTTGCGGGGGCTCGGGACCACGACGAAGACGACCTGGCCGGGCTCGATGAGCGCGATCGGACCGTGCTTGAGCTCGCCGCCGGCGAAGCCCTCCGCGTGGATGTAGCTGATCTCCTTGAGCTTCAGCGCGCCCTCGAGCGCGACTGGGTAGCCGACGTGACGGCCCAGGAAGAGCACCGAGCGGGTGTCGCTCATCCAGTGCGCCAGCTCGTGCACGGTCTCCTGCTCGGAGAGCACCTGCCGCAGCTCGTCGGGCAGCTCCTTGAGCTCGCCGACGACCTCGGCGATCGCCTCGTCGGTCATGGTGCCGCGCACCCGCGCCAGGTGCAGGCCGAACAGCAGCTGGCCGATGACCTGGGCGAGGAACGCCTTCGTCGAGGCGACCGCGACCTCGGGGCCGGCATGCGTGTACAGCACGGCCTCCGACTCGCGCGGGATGGTGGCGCCCTGCGTGTTGCAGATCGACAGCGTGCGGGCGCCCTGCGCCTTCGCGTGCTGCACGGCCATCTTCGTGTCCATCGTCTCGCCGGACTGCGAGATCGAGATCACGAGCGTGTGCTCGTCGAGCACGGGGTCGCGGTAGCGGAACTCGTGCGCCAGGTCGACCTCGACGGGCACGCGCGACCAGGTCTCGATCGCGTACTTGCCCACGAGGCCCGAGTAGTTGGCGGTGCCGCAGGCGACGATGACGATGCGGTTGATGCCCTTGAGCGTCTCGTCGTCGAGCACGCCGAGCTCGCCGAGGTCCACGCCGCTCTCGGTCAGCCGGCCGCGCAGGGTGTTGGCGACGGCCTCCGGGCCCTCGGCGACCTCCTTGGCCATGAACGACGACCAGCCGCCCTTGTCGGCGGCCGAGGCATCCCAGTCGACCTCGAAGCGCTTGGGCTCGAGCGGGTTGCCGTCGAAGTCGATGACGGATGCGCCGTCGGCGGTGATGGTGACGATCTGGTCGTTGTCGAGGGCCGCGGCGTTGGGCGTGAACTTCACGAAGGCGCTCACGTCGCTGCCGAGGAAGTGCTCGCCCTCGCCGTAGCCGACCAGCAGCGGGGAGTTGTGGCAGGCGCCGACGACGACGCCGGGCTGCTCTGCGTGCACGGCGAGCAGCGTGAACTGGCCCTGCAGGCGCGTGACGACCTGCTGCATCGCGGTCGTCAGGTCGCCGGTCTCGCGGAACGCGCGGCCCACGAGCTTCGCGGCTGCCTCGGTGTCGGTCTCGCTCAGGAAGGTCTCGCCATCGGCCTCGAGCTCGGCGCGCAGCTCGGCGAAGTTCTCGATGATGCCGTTGTGGATGAGCGAGAGTCTGCCCTCGTCACCCAGGTGCGGGTGCGCATTCTCATCCGTGGGGCCGCCGTGCGTCGCCCAGCGGGTGTGGCCGATGCCGGCGCCCTCGTCGGGAAGCGGCGAATCCTCGAGGCTGCCGCGCAGCACCGCGAGCTTGCCGCCCTTCTTGCGCAGCGCGACGGTGTCGCCGTCGAGCACCGAGACGCCAGCGCTGTCATAGCCGCGGTACTCGAGCCTGCTGAGGCCCTCGAGCAGCACCCCGACGGTGCCGCGCTGACCCGTGTAACCGACGATTCCGCACATGGCCCCGATCCTACCGGCGGTAGGCTCCCCTGCGTGTCACACCCCATCCGGTCGCCGTTCGTCGAGATCGAGCGTCCCGACTGGGCGCGCCTGGCGCCCCGCATGCCCAATCCCCTCACCGAGGAGGAGGTTCGAAGGCTGCGCGGCATCGGCGATCGGCTCGAGCCGCGCGAGGTCGCGGAGGTGTACCTGCCGCTGTCACGGCTCGTGAGCCTGTACCAGGAGTCGGCCGCCCGCCTGCATCGCGACACCCACGCCTTCCTGGGCACCAGCGGGCATCCGACCCCCTTCGTCATCGGCGTCGCCGGCTCGGTGGCGGTGGGCAAGTCGACGACCGCGAGGCTGCTGCAGGAGCTGCTGCGCCGCTGGGAGGGCTCGCCGAAGGTCGACCTGATCACCACCGACGGCTTCCTGCACCCGAACCGGGTGCTCGAGGAGCGCGAGCTGATGACGCGCAAGGGCTTCCCGGAGTCGTACGACCGGCGAGCGCTGCTGGGCTTCGTCTCGCGCGTGAAGTCGGGCGAGGAGGAGGTGCGCGCTCCCGTCTACTCGCACCTGACCTACGACATCGTGCCCGGCGAGGAGATCGTGGTGCGCAGGCCCGACATCCTCATCGTCGAAGGCCTCAACGTCCTGCAGCCGCCGCCCTCCGGGTCGCACCTCGCGGTGAGCGACCTGTTCGACTTCTCGATCTATGTGGATGCCCGCACGAGCGCGATCCGGGAGTGGTACGTCGACCGCTTCTGGGCGCTGAAGGAGAGCGCGTTCCAGGACCCGCTGTCGTACTTCCACCGCTTCGCCGACATGACGCGGTCGCAGGCGCGCATCTACTCGGAGGACGTGTGGGACTCCATCAACGGACCCAACCTCGTCGAGCACATCGTGCCCACCAGGCCGCGCGCCGACCTGGTGCTGCGGAAGGCGGACGACCACACGATCCGGAGCGTCCTGCTGCGGAAGCTGTGACACCCCGCGGGTCTCACGCTCCCGGGATCCCCTCGACGATCGCCGGGCCCTTCGTGGTCCTCGGCCTGCGCGCCTGGCCCAGCCGCACGAGCAGCACGCCCGCGATGATCGCCGCGGCACCCATCCACTGCATGCCGCTCGGCAGGATCGCCAGCAGCAGGGCCGTCCAGAGGATGCCGAACATCGGCTCCGAGTAGCCCACGAAGCTCGCGAGCGTCGCCCCGAGGCGCCGCGCGCCGAGGATGCCGACCACGTAGGAGGCCGCGGTCGCGATGAGGATGAGCATGCCCATCGCCGCCCACCAGGGCACGGTGGCACCGGCGAGCACGACCGGCGCCGCGGTCGCGACGAAGGGCAGCAGGCCGGTGACGACAGCGACGCCCAGCACGAGCGCGCCGACCAGGAGCCCCAGCCCCGCGAGCGCGATGGGCGGCAGCTCGGAGTCGGCCTTCGACGCCGAGGCCCAGTAGCCGGCATTGCCGACGGCGGCGCCGAGCGCCAGCAGCACGCCGAGCGGGTGCAGCGCCTCGCCACCGATGCCGGAGATCAGGCCGAGGCCCACGAGGGCGACCGCGGCCCCGGCGAGCGTCAGCATCGCGGGCGCGCGGCGGGTGGTCGCCCAGGTGAAGAACACCAGCAGCACGGGCCCTAGGAACTCGATGAGCAGCGCGAGCGACGGGTCGATGAAGGCCACGGCGCTGAAGAACGCGAGCTGGCAGACCGCGACGGCGAGCACGCCGAGCACCAGCACCTCCCTCCACGACCGCAGCACCGCATCCCATCTGCCGCGCAGCAGCCACAGCGTGGGTGCCAGCAGCACGAGCGCGCCGCCGCCGATGCGCACGAGCGTGACGGCACCGGCGCTCCAGCCGCCGTCGAGCAGCGCGGCGGCGAAGATGCCGGAGAGCGCGAAGGAGGCGGCACTCGCGAGGGCGAATGCCAGGCCGACCTGGCGACGAGACTGCATGGCTGCTCGCTCTGGGGAGAAGGACTACGATCGTGCTGACCAGGTCGGGGCACGCGCGTCACGACCGTAGGCCCTGACAGTCGTGAGCATAGCCCGAGGACGATCCGTGTCGCTGCCCCACCCCCGTGAGCTTGCGCGCACGCTCGAGTTCATCGCCGAGGTCTGCAACCAGCGCCGCGTCGGAACGCTCGGCTCCGCGACGAGCCTGCGGGCCTTCTGCGCCGAATGGCGCTTCCCGGGCGCCAGCACGATCACGAAGGCGGATGCGGATGCGACCTGGGCGCATGTGCGCACGATCGAGACGATGTGGGATGCCGACCGGGACACCGCGGCCGTGATGGCGAACCGGGTCTTCCGGGAGTGCGACGCACGGCCCCATCTGGTGCGCCACGACGGCCTCGACTGGCATCTGCACGGCCTGCCGGCGGGCGCGCCGATCGCCGACGCCATCGCGGTCGACGCCGCGATGGCGTTCGTCGACCTCGTGCGCGTGGACGACACGGCCCGGTGCAAGCGCTGCGGAGATGCGCGGTGCGAGCGCATGTTCTTCGATCTCTCGCGCAACCGATCGCGTCGCTTCTGCTCGACGACCTGCCAGTCGCGCACGAACGTGGCCGCCTTCCGGGCCAGGGCGGGGCAGCTCTAGCACGACCTGGACGCGAGTCGCCGGACTTCGTGGCATCCTTGTCGACCATGGCTCAGACCACTGCTGCAGAACCTTCGCCCGTCACCACGAAGCTGAAGCGCGGGATCACCACCCTGCTGCTGTTCTTCTTCATCGTCGGCGACACGCTCGGTGCCGGCATCTACACCCTCGTGGGCACCATCGCGCAGGATGTCGGCGGCGTCATCTGGCTGCCGCTGGCGTTCGCCCTCGTGCTGGCGCTCCTCACCGCTGGCACCTATGCAGAGCTCATCACGAAGTACCCGCACGCCGGCGGCGCGGCTCGCTTCGCCGAGCGCGCGTTCAACAAGCCGTACGTCACCTTCCTCATCGGGTTCCTGATGCTGTCCTCCGGCATCACGACCTCCGCGGCCCTCGCGAACGCGTTCGCGGGCGACTACCTGCAGGCGCTCGTGCCCGGCATCCCGACGATCCCCGTCGCGCTGGCGTTCATCGCGCTGCTGATCATCATCAACCTGCGAGGCGTGCGCGAGTCGCTCATCGCCAACGTCGGCGCGACCGTCGTCGAGATGACGGGCCTCATCATCATCATCGCCGTCGCCGCGATCGTGTTCGGCTCGGGCGGTGGCGACCCCTCCCGACTGACGACCTTCGCCGAGGGCGTGCCGCCGCTCTCCGGCGCCTTCGCCGCGACGATCACCGCGTTCTTCTCATTCCTCGGCTTCGAGGCCGCGGCGAACATGGCCGAGGAGGTCAAGGACCCGAGCCGCTCGTATCCGCGGGCGCTGTTCGGCGCGATCATCACGGCAGCGGTCGTCTACCTGCTCATCGCGCTCGGCGCGGCGATCGTCGTGCCGATCGACCAGCTCGCGAACTCCGAGGGCCCGCTGCTCGAGGTCATCCAGGCCTCGGGCCTGGCGTTCCCGCCGTGGCTGTTCGCGATCATCGCGCTCGTCGCGATCGGCAACGGCGCCCTGCTGTTCATGGTGATGGCCTCCCGCGCCACCTACGGCCTCGCCGAGGCGAAGCTGCTGCCGAAGGCCTTCGGCGCCGTGCTCTCGGGACGCCGCACCCCGTGGGTCTCGATCCTCGTCGTCGGCCTGGTGACGATGGCGATGTCGTTCGTCGGCGACGTCGGCACGCTCGCCGACACCACCGTGCTCCTGCTCGTGCTCGTGTTCATCTCAGCCAACATCTCGGTGCTGGTGCTGAAGAAGGACAAGGTCGCGCACAAGCACTTCACCGCGCCGCGCATCGTCTCGGTGCTCGCGCTCATCGCCTCGATCGCGCTGCTCACGCAGCAGAGCATGCAGACCTGGCTCATCGCGGGCGGCTACGTGGTCGTCGGCACGATCCTGTTCCTCATCGCCAGGGCAGCACGCCGCCGCGAGTACCGGGAGGGCACGGCGGAGCCGACCCGCTCCATCCCGTTGGAGTAGCGCGGTGGAGCTGAGGATGGGGGTCCTTGCGGACCCCCATCGCGACCCCAGCGCCGGGGCCCGTCCCGGGCCGCGGGAGTCGGGATCTAGGCGCTGACGCCCAGCTCGGCCCGCACCAGGTCGGCGAGCTCGTCGGCGATCGACTGCGCGACGTGCTGTTCGGAGGCCTCGACCATGACGCGCACGATCTTCTCGGTGCCAGAGGGGCGCAGGAGCACGCGGCCCTGCTCGCCCAGCTCTGCCTCTGCCCTGGCGACCGCGTCGGCGATCGCCTGATTGCCGCGCAGCCCGAGGCGGTCGACGCCCGTGACGTTGATGAGCACCTGCGGGAAGACCTCCATCACCGCGGCGAGCTCAGCGAGCGACTTGCCGGTGCGCGCCATCTCCGCGGCGATCTGCAGGCCGGTGAGGATGCCGTCGCCGGTGGTGGCGTGCGCGGAGAAGATGATGTGGCCAGACTGCTCGCCGCCCAGCGAGAGGCCGTACTGGCCGAGCGCCTCGAGCACGTAGCGGTCGCCGACCGCGGTCTGCACGAGCGCGATGCCGTGCGCATCCATCGCCACCTTGAGGCCCAGGTTCGACATCACGGTCGCGACGAGCGTGTCGTCTGCCAGCAGCCCGCGGCGCTTGGCCGAGAGCGCCAGGATCGCCATGATCTGGTCGCCGTCGATGACGTTGCCCTGGGCGTCGATCGCGAGGCAGCGGTCGGCATCGCCATCGTGCGCGATGCCGAGATCGGCGCCGGAGGAGACGACGAGCTCTTGCAGCTGCTGGAGGTGGGTCGAGCCGACCTCGCGGTTGATGTTGATGCCGTCGGGGTCGTTGCCCATCACGGTCACCTTCGCGCCCGCGTCGCTGAATGCCTGCGGGCTCACGCCCGCTGCGGCGCCGTGCGCGCAGTCGAGCGCCACGTGCAGCCCCTCGAGGCTGCCCTCGAGCGTGCCCAGCAGGTGCACGAGGTAGCGGTCCTCGGCGTCGGCGAAGCGCCGGATCGTGCCGACCTCCGCGCCGATCGGGCGCAGCGGGGCGCCGCCCAGCGCGGTCTCGATCTCGTCCTCGACCACATCCGGCAGCTTGCGGCCACCGGTGGCGAAGAACTTGATGCCGTTGTCGGGCGCCGGGTTGTGCGAGGCGGAGACCATCACGCCGAAGTCGGCTCCGATGCTCGCCACCAGGTAGGCGGCAGCCGGCGTCGGGATGACGCCAGCGTCGAGCACGTCGATGCCGCTCGAGGCGAGGCCCGCCGAGACGGAGGCTGCGATGAACTCACCAGAGACCCGGGGATCACGCGCGACGACAGCAACAGGGCGCCGCCCCTCCTGCCGGGCGTGACGCCCGAGCACGAGTGCGGCGCCCTGTGCAAGCGCCATCGCCGATTCCGCCGTGATGTCGAGGCCTGCGAGACCCCGAACGCCATCCGTGCCGAACAGGCGCGACATGAATCAGCGCTTCGAGTACTGCGGCGCCTTGCGGGCCTTCTTGAGACCGGCCTTCTTGCGCTCGATGACGCGAGCGTCGCGCGAGAGGAATCCGGCCTTCTTGAGCTCCGGACGGTTGTTCTCGGTGTCGATCTCGTTGAGCGTACGAGCGATGCCGAGGCGGAGCGCGCCGGCCTGGCCCGAGGGGCCACCGCCCGAGATGCGGGCGATCACGTCGTAGCTGCCCGAGAGCTCGAGCAGCGTGAACGGGTCGTTGATCAGCTGCTGGTGCAGCTTGTTCGGGAAGTAGTCCTCGAGCGTGCGGCCGTTCACGGTGTACGCGCCGGTGCCGGGGACCAGGCGCACGCGGGCGATGGCCTGCTTGCGACGGCCGACGGCCTGGCCGCCGATGTTGACGACGCGGGGAGCCTTGGGAGCCTCAGCCGCGGGCGTCTCGGTCGAGAAGCTCTCGGGAGCCTCGATGGAGTCTGCGATCTTCGCCATGTCTGTTGTCTCCTCGCGCCCTACTGGGCGACCTGGTCGAACGTGTAGGGGGTCGGCTGCTGCGCCGCGTGCGGGTGCTCGGGGCCTGCGTAGACCTTGAGCTTCTTGATCTGAGCTGCGCCGAGCGAGTTCTTCGGCAGCATGCCGCGGATCGCCTTCTCGACGGTGCGGACTGGCCAGCGCTCGAGCATCTCTGCATAGTTGGTGGCGCGGAGGCCGCCCGGGTAGCCCGAGTGGCGGTAGGCCATCTTCTTGAGCAGCTTCTGGCCCGTGAGCGCGACCTTCTCTGCGTTCACGATGATGACGAAGTCGCCCATGTCCATGTGGGGGGCGAACGTCGGCTTGTGCTTGCCGCGGAGCATGGCAGCTGCGTGGCTGGCCAGACGGCCGAGCACCACGTCGGTGGCGTCGATGACGATCCAGTTGTGCTGGACGTCCGCCGCCTTGGGCGAATACGTGCGAGTCATTGATGCCTCACTGATCGAATGGATGGTCGTGAATCCCGCTCCGAGGTGTTCCAGCCGCGATGGGCGGGAACGATCCGGTGGAGGGCTCATTCGGGAGCGCACAGGCTGTGCGCACCAAGGATCGATCTTACGTGGGCGATCGATGCAGAGTCAAGCCGACCGAGCGATCAGCGGCCGCCGATCACCGATCGATCGAGGGGTCGTACGCCTCGTCCTCGTGCCAGACGACCTCGACGACCTCCTCGCGGGTAGACGGCTCCTCCACCGGCTCACCCTCGATCGGCTCGTCGACCGAGAGCGTGAGGTCGGCGAGCGGGTCGACGTCGGGGGCGGATGTGCTGTGCGAGTCGGGCACGACGACGCGATCCTCGGCAGCCACCGACGGCACCGCGGCCTCGTCGACCTGCGTCGTGGACGCATCCGCCGTCACATCGTCAGCGACGGTCGCCGCGGCACCGGATGCCGCGCCAGCTGCGCCCCACGTGCGCGGATCGGCGGCATCGGCGACGTGCATGAGCGACTGCACCTCTGCCATGAAGCCGTTCAGCTGGGTCTGCTGGTAGCGCAGGCTCCTGGTGCGGTCCTCGGCATCGCGCAGCACATCCTTCGTGTGCTTCGTGACCGTGTCGACGATCGCCTGCGAGCGCTGCCGTGCCTCGTCGAGCATCGAGGACGCGCGGGCCTTGGCGCTCGCCTCGATCTGCGCGGCCTGCGCCTTCGAGAGCTGCTCGTAGGCCTCCGACTGCTCGGCGACGTGCTTGGCGTGCGCGAGGGCGGATGCGACCTTGTCGTTGGCGTCGGCCGTGATGCGCTCCGCGTGCGCGACCGCCTGGCTGTGGAGCCGCAGGAACTCCTGCTGGGCGTCGTCCTGCCTGCGGGTGATCGCGGCGTCGAGCTCGACGCGACGGGCCTTGGCCTCTCGCACGATGCGGTCGGCGTCGAGCTTCAGGTCGTCGGTCTCGCGCTGGGCCTGCGCGCGCATCGCGGCGGCGGCGCGCTCGGCCTCGCCCAGCAGCACCTGCGCCTCGCGGTCGGCCTGCGACACCTTCTCCCCCAGCGAGCCCAGCTCTGTCTCGACGCGGGCGCGGTGCGCGGTCTGCTCGGTCTCGCTGCGACGGCGCGCGAGCTCCGCCTCGTGCTGCGCCTCCTGCAGGGTCCGCGCGGCCTCCTCCTGCGCCTCCTTGCGGATGCGATCGCGCTCGGCGTTCGCGTCGTCGAGGATGCGCTCCGACGAGCTCGACGCGTTGGTCACGAGCGTCGAGGCCTGATCCTCGGCGACACGCAGGATCTCGGCGAAGCGCACGCGGGTCTGGCGGCCCTCCTCGGCGTCGCCGGGCTCGGTGGACTCCTCGGCGTCCTCCTCGTCGAGCGTCTGCACCTGCTGCGCGAGGCGCAGCATGCGGGCCTCAGCCTGGTCGGCGCGCGCGACTGCGGCGTCGAGGTCCTCCGTCAGGTGCTGCACGCGTGCCTCAGTCGCGAGGGCCGCCTGCTGCCCCGCCTGCTTGACCGTGGCGAGCTCGGAGCGCAGCGTCGTGAGCGCACCGTCGACCTGCTCGCGGTCATAGCCGCGGAAGGCCGGATCGAATGCTGGCTGCTGCTCCGACATGTGTGCCTCCGGGTCTCCGCCGAGCGCTGCCCCGGCGCCACAAGTCTAGGCGGATCCCACACACCTGGCGAGCCCGATCAGATACCTGGGATCATGGCAGGACATGAATCCCCACGGCATCATCTTCGACCTCGACGGCACCCTCACCGACTCCAAGCAGGGGCTCCTCGCGAGCCTGCGGCACATGCATGCGGCGGTCGGCTGGCCGGTGCCCGAGGAGGCCAGGCTGCTCGAGTGGCTCGGCCCGCCGCTCGTCACCGTGCTCAGCGAGCAGGGCCACTCCCCCGCAGAGGTCGACCGGGCGATGGTGGCCTTCCGTGCCCGGCAGGCCGGCGGTGGTCTGCTCGAATCCGCCCTCTACCCCGGCATCGACGAGCTCATCAGGGCCCTCGACGAGGGCGGTCGCCCGCTCGCCGTGGCCACGCACAAGCTGCAGCACGATGCCGAGACCGTCATCGAGCACTACGCGCTGCGTCACCGCTTCCGCGGCGTGCACGGCCGCGTCGATGGCGAGGCAGGCCATTCGAAGGCCTCGGTCATCGCGCGCGCGGCAGCGTCGATCGGGCTGCCGGGCTCCGAGCTCGTGATGGTCGGCGACCGCGTCAACGACATCGCCTCGGCGCACGAGCTGGGCATGCGCTCGATCGGCGTCGCCTACGGCTACGGCGGCCGCGCAGAGCTCGAGGCCGCCGGCTCGACGCTCATCGTCGAGTCTGTCGACGAGCTGCGCGCCCTGCTCGCCGCCTGAGCCCGCCGGCGCGGCCGCACAACGCAAGCTCGCCGCATCCCTGCCGCTGCAGATCGCACGTGTGCACCGATTGCGCCGCACCGCGGGCCGTGCGGGCTTGCGTCGTGCTTCGCGTGGACGCTCAGTCAGGGGCGAGGTCGGATGCGCTGCGGAGCGCCCTGGCGCGCTCGGCCTGCTGGGCGAGCGCGTCGTCAGGCGGGTAGCCGACGGCGACGAGCGTCAGGCCGTGCGCCGGCATGAGCCCTGTGAGCGGCGAGCGCTGCCGCTCGTCGAGCAGCGCCGCAGCCTGCGCGAGGCCGAGCCTGCCCTCGCCCACCCGCACGCACGCGGCGACGAGCGCACGCACCATCGAGTGGCAGAAGGCATCTGCCGTGAGCGACGCCGTGAGCACATCGTCGTGCAGCGCCCACGAGAAGGCGCGCAGCTCGCGGATCGTCGTCGCGCCCTCGCGCGGCTTGCAGAAGGCGGCGAAGTCGCGCAGCCCCACGAGTGCCTCCGCAGCGCGCTGCATGGCAGCGACGTCGAGGGGCTGTGGCACGTGCGCCGCGGTGCGCCGCTCGAGCGGGTCGGCAGCAGGGCTCGCCATGATGCGGTAGCGGTAGGAGCGCGAGACGGCGGAGAAGCGTGCGTCGAATCCGTCGGGGGCGAGCGAGACGGCGCGCACCACCAGATCGCCATCCGGCGCCGCCAGCCGGGAGATGCGATGGGCGAGCCTCGCTGCCCGCGCGGTCACGTCCGCCCCGAGCGCCTCCGGCAGGTCTGCGTGCGCGACCTGCCCGCTCGCGTGCACCCCCGCATCCGTGCGACCTGCGACCGTGACCCGCACGGGCTCGCGCGCGATCGTCGTGAGCGCGCGCTCGAGCTCGCCCTGGCAGGTGCGCAGCCCTGGCTGCACGGCCCAGCCCGAGAAGCCGCCGCCGTCGTAGGCGAGGTCGAGGCGGATGCGGCGCATGCCGTCAGCCTATTGAGGCACGGGGCGACGGCGGCCGCGGCGGCGCCGCGCCACCGTCGGCCTGGCATGCTCCTCGCGGCACCCGCCGGTACGCTCGCGGGATGCCCGACGCGACGCCCATCGAGGACTACGCCCTGATCGGCGACCGCACCACCGCCGCCCTCGTGGGGCGCGACGGCTCGATCGACTGGCTCTGCCTGCCGCACTTCGACTCGCCCGCATGCTTCGCCGCCCTGCTGGGCGACCGCAAGCACGGGCACTGGCGCATCGGGCCGACCGGCGAGGCGTCGTCGACGCGCCGATACCTGCCGGGCAGCCTCGTGCTCGAGACGACGCACGAGACCGCGAGCGGCACGGTGACGGTGACGGATGCGATGCCCACCGGTGATGAGCGCGCCGACGTGGTGCGCATCATCGAGGGCGTCGACGGCGAGGTCGAGCTCGAGCAGGAGCTCGTCGTGCGGTTCGGGTACGGCAAGGTGCCGCCGTGGTTCCGCCGCACGCGCGACCACGACGAGGATGTGCTGGTCGCGATCGCCGGGCCGGACCGACTCGTGCTGCGCGGCGACGCCCTGCCGCGCGCCGACGGCCACCGGCACCGCTCCACGTTCGCCGTGCGCGCGGGCGAGCGGCTCGTGCTCGACCTGTGCTGGCAGCACTCCTGGCTGCCGATCGCCGGTCCGGTGGGCGAGACCGAGATCGTCGAGACGACGATCTCGGAGTCGGCGGAGTGGCTCGCCGAGCTCGACTACGAGGGCCCGTACCTCGAGGCGGTGCAGACCAGCGTGCTCGTCCTCCGCGCACTGACCGACGACGCGACCGGCGGCATCATCGCCGCGCCCACCACCTCGCTGCCGGAGGACCCCGGCGGCGAGCGCAACTGGGACTACCGCTTCACGTGGCTGCGCGACGCATCCCTCACCGTCGACGCGATGCTCGCCGTGCAGCTCTCCGAGAAGGTCGCCCTGTGGCGCAACTGGCTGCTGCGCGCGATCGCGGGCGACCCGCAGGACATGCGCATCATGTACCGGCGAGACGGCGGCCGCGAGCTCATCGAGCGCGAGCTGGATCACCTGCCGGGCTACGGCGGCGCCGCCCCCGTGCGCATCGGCAACGGCGCTGCGGACCAGCGCCAGCACGATGTGCTCGGCCAGGTCATGCTCACGCTGCAGCGGCTGCGCGCGATCGGCCTCGACGACACGCACGACTCGTGGCACATGCAGCGCGCACTGCTGAACGAACTCGCCACGCACTGGCACGAGCCCGACCAGGGGCTGTGGGAGATGCGCGGCGAGCCGCAGTTCTTCACCCACTCGCGCGCCATGATGTGGGCGGCGTTCGACTGCGGCGTGCGGGCGATCGAGGAGGGCTGCGACGGCGACCCGACTCGTTGGATCGAGCTGCGGGATGCGCTGCGAGAGGAGGTGCTCACGCGCGGCTTCGACGAGTCCACTGGCTCGTTCCGTCAGCACTACGGCACGAGCGAGGTCGACGCGTCGCTCCTGCAGCTGCCGACGATCGGCATCGTGGAGGCGACGGACCCGCGCTTCCTCGGCACGATCGAGCGCATCGAGCAGGACCTGCTCATCGGGGGGATCCCGCTGCGCTATCGCACGACCGGCGTGGACGGCCTTGCCGGGAACGAGCATCCGTTCGTCCTCTGCGGGTTCTGGCTCGTGATCGCCTACGCGCAGGCGGGCAGGCTCGACGAGGCCACCGACCTCATGGACCGCCTGGTCGCGATGCGCAACGACGTCGGCCTGCTCGCCGAGGAGGTCGACCCTGAGACGGGGCACCACTGGGGCAACTTCCCGCAGGCGTTCTCGCACCTCGGGCTCGTGCTGGCCGCCACGGAGATCGCGAAGGCGCAGCGAGGCTGAGCGGCCGGCGAACGCGAGAGGGGCCCCGCGCGATGCGGGGCCCCTCTTCGTACGGGTTGCGACCGGCTGCTACTTGCCGGCCTCGGTGAAGCCTGCGGCCTCGGCGGCCTCGCCGGTGCGGAACCACACCTCGGCGACCGTCTGCTCGTACCACTGGCCATCGGGGCGGTGGAACTTCATCGAGTCCTTGTTGCCCTTGATGTCGAAGCCCTCGGGAGCCGAGCCGTCCTCGAGCGCAGCGGCGGAGTCCTCGCCGAAGCCGCCATCGGCGACCTCCGCGTCGGCGGCCGACGTGTCAGCAGCCGCGGCGACGCCCTCGAGCTCGCCATCGGCGGCCTCGGTCGTCTCCTCGGCGGCGGCCTCGTCAGCAGCCTTGGCCTCTGCGGCCTTGGCCTCCGATGCCTCCTGGTCGGCAGCAGCCGACGTGGCGGCAGCCGATGCCTTCGACTTCGAAGCCTTCTTCTGGACCGGCTCGAGCACAAGCTCGATCTGAGCCATCGGGGCGTTGTCGCCCTTGCGGAAGCCGAGCTTCGTGATGCGGGTGTAGCCACCCTCGCGCTCTGCGACGAGCGGCGCGATCTCGGTGAAGAGCTCGTGCACGACGCCCTTGTCACCGATCACGGCGAGCACGCGACGACGCGCGTGCAGGTCGCCTCGCTTGGCGAACGTGATGAGGCGCTCAGCGATCGGGCGGAGGCGCTTGGCCTTCGTCTCGGTCGTCTTGATCGACTTGTGGGTGAACAGTGCGGCCGCGAGGTTCGCGAGCAGCAGGCGCTCGTGCGCCGGACCGCCTCCGAGGCGGGGACCCTTTGTGGGTGTGGGCATGGTTCGTATCCCTCTAGTTCTTCAGTCGGCCCGCGTTCAGCGAGCGTCCTCGTCGTAACCGCTGTAGAAGTGCGCGCCGTCGAAGCCGGGCACCGCGTCCTTGAGCGACAGGCCGAGCTCGACGAGCTTGTCCTTGACCTCATCGACCGACTTCTGGCCGAAGTTGCGGATGTTCATCAGCTGGGTCTCGCTCAGCGCCACGAGCTCGGACACCGTGTTGATGCCCTCACGCTTGAGGCAGTTGTAGGAGCGGACCGAGAGGTCGAGCTCCTCGATCGGCGTGGCGAGCTCGCCGGAGCCGATGGCC
This sequence comes from Agrococcus sp. ARC_14, assembly GCF_022436485.1. Classification (NCBI taxonomy): domain Bacteria; kingdom Bacillati; phylum Actinomycetota; class Actinomycetes; order Micrococcales; family Microbacteriaceae; genus Agrococcus; species Agrococcus sp. ARC_14. The sequence continues at coordinate 319,109 of NZ_JAKUDO010000002.1, read as the reverse complement.
TCGGCGGGAGCCTGTCCGATCTCGATGCCCTCGGCCTCGGCGTTCAGGTCGCGCGTCAGGCCGAACAGCTCGACCAGCGTGCGCCCGGCCGACGCGATGGCGTCGCGCGGCGAGATCGCCGACTTCGACTCCACGTCGACGACGAGCGAGTCGAAGTCGGTGCGCTCACCGGCACGCGTCGCCTCGACGCGGTAGGTGACCTTGAGCACGGGCGAGTAGATCGAGTCGATCGGGATGACCCCGGCCTCGGCGAACTCGTCGCGGTTCTGGGCGGCCGAGACGTAGCCGCGGCCACGCTCGATCGTCAGCTCGAGCTGCAGCTTCGCCGAGTCGTTCAGCGTCGCGAGCACGAGCTCGGGGTTGTGGATCTCGACACCGGCGGGTGCCGTGATGTCGGCAGCCGTCACCGTGCCCGCGCCCTGGCGCGAGAGGTAGGCGACGACGGGCTCGTCGTGCTCCGACGAGACCACGAGCTGCTTGATGTTCAGGATCATCTCGGTGACGTCTTCCTTGACACCGGCGATCGTCGAGAACTCGTGCAGCACGCCGTCCAGGCGGATGCTGGTGACAGCAGCGCCGGGGATCGACGAGAGCAGGGTGCGGCGAAGCGAGTTGCCAAGGGTGTACCCGAAGCCAGGCTCGAGCGGCTCAATCGTGAACCGCGAGCGGTGCTCGGAGACGGTCTCCTCGGTGACAGTGGGGCGCTGGGCGATCAGCACGTGTCGGTTCCTTTCGGTCGCGAGTCCGCTATATGACTCGCGTGTTCAATGACGGCGGATGGCCGGGCAGGGGATGATCCCCTGCCCGGCGGGAACGACTTAGTTGCGGCGGGGCTTCGGCGGGCGAACGCCGTTGTGAGCCTGCGGCGTCACGTCGTGGATCGCACCGATCTCAAGGCCAGCGGCCTGGAGCGAGCGGATGGCCGTCTCGCGGCCCGAACCGGCACCCTTGACGAAGACGTCGACCTTCTTCATGCCGTGGTCCTGCGCCTGACGCGCAGCCGACTCGGCGGCGAGCTGCGCGGCGTAGGGCGTCGACTTGCGCGAGCCCTTCATGCCGACGCCGCCACCCGAGACCTGCGAGACGACGGCCCCGGTGGTGTCGGTGATCGAGACGATCGTGTTGTTGAACGTCGACTTGATGTGAGCCTGGCCCACAGCGATGTTCTTCTTGTCCTTCTTGCGCGGCTTACGGACCGCGGCCTTGGGAGCTGCCATATTCTTCTACCCTCCACGCGGCCTAGCGGCCGGCCTTCTTCTTGCCGGCGACCGTCTGCTTCTTGCCCTTGCGGGTGCGCGCGTTCGTCTTGGTGCGCTGGCCGCGCACGGGGAGCCCGCGGCGGTGGCGGATGCCCTGGTACGAGCCGATCTCGACCTTGCGGCGGATGTCGGCGGTCACCTCGCGGCGGAGGTCGCCCTCCACCTTGAACGCAGTCTCGATGTGCTCGCGCAGTGCGAGCAGCTGCTCGTCCGTGAGGTCCTTGACGCGAGTGTTGCGGTCGATGCCGGTGGCCTCGAGCGTCTCGACGGACCGGGTGCGGCCGACGCCGAAGATGTATGTCAGTGCGATCTCCACGCGCTTCTCGCGCGGGATGTCGACACCTGCGATGCGTGCCATCGTGTGTCTCCTAAGGAGTTATGAGAGGTATGGAGCAGCGGAGGTGCCTGGGCCTCTCCCCAAGGTGTCGCTCGCCGAGGCGAGCTCTGACCGCTGCTGGATGCTGTTGTTCAGTTGTGCGCCTCGCGGAGCGAGCGCCGGGGCTCAGCCCTGGCGCTGCTTGTGGCGGGGGTTGTCGCAGATGACCATGACGCGACCGTGCCGGCGGATCACCTTGCACTTGTCGCAGATCTTCTTGACGCTGGGGTTGACCTTCATGTGTTCTTCCTCGCTGGCCTCGTGCTCGCGCGGCGCGCGAGCCGTTCCTTATCCAGCAGCCTGTTACTTGTAGCGGTAGACGATTCGGCCGCGGCTGAGGTCGTAGGGGCTGAGCTCCACGATCACCCTGTCCTCCTGGAGGATGCGGATGTAGTTCTGCCGCATCTTGCCGGAGATGTGCGCGAGCACAACGTGTCCGTTGGAGAGCTCGACGCGGAACATGGCGTTCGGGAGCGCCTCGACCACCGTTCCTTCGATCTCGATGACGCCGTCTTTTTTGGCCATAGCCTTCTTCTGCAAGTTTCTTGGTTGCCGGTCATGCGAGTGACGCGCGCAGAGGGCGCACGACACCAACGGTCAACTCTACGCGCTTGGAGAGCGTTCGTGCAAGCCGGGCGTGTCTTGGATCACCGCTGGACGACGATCGACCCCCACAGCATCCCTCTGTCGCGCCTCGCGCGCTTGGCCGCCTCGTCGTCCATCGTGGTCGCGAAGGAGCGGGCGATGACCGGTCCGCCCGGCACCACGGCCCGCATGGCCGCCTTGCGGAGGTCGCGCACCCAGCGCTCGTCGGCGCCATCGATCACGTTCGAGAGCGTGACCGCGTCGTACGAGCCGGGCGCGACGTGCTCGAGGTGGTCGAGCAGCGGCTCCGAGATCCAGGAGATCGTCGACGGGTCGACGACCGGCAGCCGGTGGCCGCGCAGCTCCTCGCCCAGCAGCAGCCGCCAGGCGTAGGGGTTGTCGCGCGGCGCGTGCTTGCGGAGCGCCCGGCCGATGCGCCCGCGGATCGCCTCGTCGAAGTGCGGCGGGATCGGCGTGGCGAAGTCGCGCAGGATCAGTGCCGAGAGCGTGCCGGCCGGCCCGAGCATCGTCTTGAGGATCGACGCCAGCGTGCGGTTGTCGAGCCTCGACTTCCAGTGCTCGGCCGCCTTCAGGGGCTCGTCCTCCTGCAGGAACTGCCGCATCCGTCGTCGGCTCCATGCCGGGCTCGCCGCCCGGATCATGCCGCGACCGAGGTCGATCAGCCGCTCGGCGGCGCCCGCCTCGAAGTCGCCGCCGGCGACGCGGCGGGCGGCGTAGTCGAGCTGGTGGCGGTTGGAGGCGAGCGCGGTGACGTGATGACCCGCGTCTGCGAGGGCCGCGATCATCTCGCCAGCACCGGCTGCGGCCAGCACCCGGCTGCCGGGCGCGAGCTCCTCGAGCTCGATCCGCGGGTCGGCCCAGTCCCAGCCGTGCAGCAGCCGCTGGCGCGGGTTGGCGCTGGAACGACCCTTCCTCCTCGAGCCTCTCGTCAGCACCCGGATCGCCATCTCTCCATGTTCCGATCCTGCCGGATCCGGCTGGGAGCCGTCGCCGTCAGCGCTCGGCCGTGGCGGCCTCCACCTGCGCGACCAGCTGCGCATGCAGCTCCCCGCTCTCGACGCCGCTCACCTGCGCCACGAACGCCGAGGGCTCGAGCTCGTCGAGCAGCCGCTGCAGCTCCACCGCCTGCTCGTCGGCCTCCGCGTCGAAGCGCAGTGCCGAGCCATACGCGGCGATCAGCCCGTCGGCGCGCTCGCCGCTCGCCACCAGCTCGACCGCGGGCTGCACGAAGCGCTCGCCTGCCGACAGCTTGCGCAGCGGCTGGCGGCCGATGCGCTCGCACGTGTCGGGCAGCGCGGGGTTCTCGAAGCGCTCGATGGCGCGCGCCACGTAGGCGGCGTGCTCGTCGGCGTCGAAGCCGAACTTCGCCAGCAGCAGCCGGGAGGTGTCGGCGAGCGCCGCCTCGACGGCCGCGCGGATCTCCGGCTCCTGCAGCGCCTCCGCGATCGTCTCGATGCCGGCGTTCCAGCCCGCGTACGCCGTGGTCGCGTGGCCCGTGTTCACCGTGAACAGCTTGCGCTCGATGAAGGGCGCGAGGTCATCGACGAAGTGGGCGTCGGGGATCACCGGCTCGTCACCCGCGAAGGGCGTGCGGTCGATCGACCACTCGAAGAAGTCCTCCACCACGACGTCGAGCCCCGCAGGATCCTGCGGCGGGATGATGCGGTCGACCGCCGTGTTCGCGAACACCGCCTTCGAGGCGAGCGTCGGCGCCCCCTCGAGCACGAGGTCTCGCAGCGTGTCGGTCGCGCCGATGGCGTTCTCGCACGCCATCACCACCACGGGCTGCCCCGAGCGCAGCGCGAGCCCCTCCCGGATGACCGGCGCGATGAACCGCAGCACCGTCGGTCCCACCGCGCACGTGACGACATCCGCATCCGCCACCGCCTGCGCGGCAGCGGCGGGGTCTGCCTTCGAGTCGATGCCCGTGAAGCCCGAGACCGTGTGCACGGTCGCGTCGCCGCCGACCTCGCGCACCTGGTACACATCCGCCGTCTGCAGCATGCCGATGAGCTCGGGGTTCACGTCGACGAACGTGACCTCGTAGCCCGCGCGATGCAGGAGCAGCCCGACGAAGCCGCGGCCGATGTTGCCCGCGCCGAAGTGGACGGCGCGCATCACTCGTTGACGTCGCCGAGCAGCTCGAGGATCGCCGCGGCATCGGGCGCAGCCTCGAGCTTGGCCACCTCATCCTCGTCGGCGAACACGATCGCGATCTTCGACAGGATCTCGAGGTGCCCGCCGTCCTTGCCGGCGATGCCGATCACGAACTTCACCGGGTTGCCGTCCCAGTCGATGGGCGTCTCGTAGCGGGCCACCGAGAGGCCGGAGTCGAGGATCGACTCCTTCGACTCGTTGGTGCCGTGCGGGATGGCCAGCAGGTTGCCCATGTAGGTCGAGACGCTCGTCTCGCGCTCGCGCATCGCGTCGGCGTAGTCGGGCGTGACCGCGCCGGCCGCGACGAGGATGTCTGCCGCCTCCTGGATCGCCTCGTCCTTGGTGGTCGCCGCGGGGGTCGTGGTGATCTGCTCGAGGGAGAGGACGGGCATGGGGGCTCCTATTCGGTCGTGTTCGACTCGCCGACGAGCGTGACGACGTCGTCGTACTTGGGACTGTTCATGAAGTTGTCGACCGACACGTGCGTCGCGTGGTCGTTGCGCTGGCGGGCGCGCGCCGTGAGGTCCTGGTGGGTGACGATCAGGTCTTCGCTGCCGTCGAGGTTCGCGATCGCCACGTTCGTGACCTCCACGCCCTCGATGCCGGCCTTCTTGATCTTGTTGCGCAGCACGCTCGCACCCATGGCGCTCGATCCCATGCCCGCATCGCAGGCGAAGACGATCTTGCGGATGGGCTCGGCCGCGACCGCGGGCACGCCCGCGTCGGTCGCGGTGCCTGCAGCAGTGGCGACAGCCGCTCCCCCGGCTGCGGCGGTGCCCGCGGCCGCGAGGTTGGAGAGGTGCTCCGACTTCTTGCCCTTCGCGGCCTCGGTCTTGGCGATGGCCGCCGACAGGTCGCCGGCGTCTTCGCGCTCCAGGTCGCGCTTGCGCGAGGCCCGCAGGATGATCGCGGCGACGACGAAGGTGACGATCGCAGAGACCAAGACCGAGACGAGCACGCCGACGAGGTTCATCGGCGACACCAGCAGCGCTTGGCCGCCGACCGCGAAGATGCTGCCCGGCGATGCGGGGGCACGGAGGCCGGTGTCGAGGATGACGTTGGTCAGCACGCCGGAGGCTCCGCCGAGGATCATCGCCAGCAGCAGCGCCGGCTTGGCGAGCACGTAGGGGAAGTAGACCTCGTGGATGCCACCGAAGAACTGGATGATCGCCGCACCGGGGGCTGTGGCGCGCGCGGCACCGATGCCGAAGACCGTGAACGCGAGCAGCACACCGAGGCCCGGGCCGGGGTTCGCCTCGAGCAGGAACAGGATCGAAGAGCCGTTCGCGTCGGCCTGCTGCACGCCCAGGGGCGTCAGCACGCCGTGGTTGAGCGCGTTGTTAAGGAAGAAGACCTTCGCCGGCTCGATGATGATGCTGACGAGCGGCAGCACACCGGTGGAGATCAGCCAGTCGACCGCGGCACTGAGCCCCTGCATGATCCACATGACGATGCGGGCGACGACGAAGAAGCCCACGAGCATCATGACGAATCCGACGATGCCCGCCGTGAACATGTTGACGAGCATCTCGAAGCCCGACTTGATCTTGCCGTCCCACAGCTTGTCGAGCTGCTTCATGACCCAGGCGCCCAGCGGGCCGAGGATCATCGCGCCGATGAACATGTGGGGCGAGCCCTGGCCTGTGCCGAGCTGCTCGGTGATCCAGTCGGCGCCGCCGATCGCTCCCATGGTGGCGAGCACGCCGACGACCGAGCCGCGGTGGCCGTGCACCATCGCGCCGCCGGTGCTGGCGATGATGAGCGGCAGCAGGTAGTGGATGGTCGGTCCGACGAGCGAGCCGAGCCCCTCGTTGGGCGTGAAGCCGTCGGGGATGAAGAAGGCGGTCAGGATGCCCCAGGCGATGAGCGCGGGGATGTTCGGCATGATCATGCCGGAGAGGAAGGTGCCGAACTTCTGGACGGCGACGCGCGCGCCGCCGGAGGTGGTGGGGGCCTGGGTGCTGGTCATCGTTGACTCCGTGCTGCGAAGCGGTGGTGGATCAGGCGTCGTGATCGGTGGAGAGCAGCTGCTCGAGCTCGTCGAGCGCTGCCTCGTCGTCAGAGGCGATCGTCACGCTGTCACCCTTGCTGACGCCGAGCGAGATCACCGAGAGGATGCTGGCCGCGTTGACCTGCTTGTCACCCTTGGTGACGGTCACGGCACTGGTGGCCTGTGCGGCCGCCTGCGCGAAGAGCGCTGCGGGTCGGGCGTGCAGTCCGTGGGAGGACTCGACAGTGACGGTGCGCTCGGCCATGCTGCTCCTTCGAGGTCAGGGCCGGACGGCCCGATCGTGCTCGTCACGCTACCACCGGGGGTCCCCGGCCCCGAAGCATCACCGCGGCTGCGATCCGCGCAGCCGCAGCCACGCGATCGCCGCGAGCACGGCGGTGCAGACGATGACGGTGCCGAGCGCTGCCGGCAGCGCTTCCGGCGGCACCGGTTGCAGCAGCGCGCCACCCGTGGCCGGCAGCTCTGCGAGGACCCGCAGCGCGTGCCCCGGCATCGCCCAGCGGAGTCCAGCGAGGTCGGCCTGCGTCAGCAGCCCTGCTGCCGCGGGCTCGACCACGATCGGGAGGCCGGCGCCGATGGCGAGCGTCAGCATCGGCGACCGGCTGGCGTGCGCGAGGCACAGCGTCCACAGCGCCCAGATCGTCGTCACGGCCACGTGCAGGCAGGTCGCGAGCGCGAGGCTGGGCGGGTCGATCCTGCTCACGAGCGCAGCAGCCGCCGTCGCGGACGCCGCCGAGACCAGCGCCAGCAGCACGCTGGCCGACAGTGCCGGGGCTGCAGCGGTGAGCAGCCTGCGCGACGGCCGTGGCTCGGCGAGCGCGAGCTGCAGCCAGGATCCGTCGCGGTAGCGACCCGCGACCGCGACGCTCATCAGCAACACGACCGCCAGCTGCGTCGCGGCGCCCCGGGAGACGACGGCCGTCTGCAGCTCGATGGCATCGATGCCGGGCAGCTGCGCCGCGATCGCGGCGTGCACCAGCCCGCCGATCGCCGAGCAGCCGACCGCGAGCGCCAGGATCCAGCGCAGGCGCCGATCGGTCGACAGCTGCCGCAGCTCAGCCGCGACGCCTGCGCGGGATCGGGATCTCACCCTGCCTCCGAGGTCATGGTTGCGAACGCCTGGCTCAGCGAGACCCGTCTCGGCGACAGCTCGGTGACGAGCACCTGCGCAGCAGCCGCAACCTCGGCGATCTGCGCCGCCGCGAGGCCGCGGACTGCGACCGCCCCGGCAGCACGGCCGGCGACGGTCGCACCGGCGCTGCGGAGCGCGACAGCCAGGCGCTGCTGATCGAGCGAGCGCACGATCGTCACGGGCGCGGCGTGCGCCTGCAGGAAGCGCTCTGCGGCGCCCTCGAATCGCACCCTGCCGGCATGCAGGCACACCAGGCGGTCGAGCAGCGGCTCGATCTCGTCGAGCGCATGAGCCGAGAGCAGCACGACGCCACCGGCGTCCGCGTGCGCGCGCAGCCGCTCCCCCAGCCAGCGCCTCCCCTCGGGATCCAGCCCGTCGAACGGCTCGTCCATCACGAGCACGGGCGGTGACGCGACGAGCGCCCCGGCGATCGCGAGCCGTCGCCGCATGCCGAGTGAGTACGTGCGGATGCGCTGGGTCACGTCTGCGAGCCCGACCTCGCGGAGCGTGCGCTCGACAGCGTCGACGCCCGCTCGCGTCGCGATCGCACGGAGGTGCTCGCGCGCGGTGCTGCCCGCTGGCGCACCGAGGGCATCGGGGCAGAAGCCTATGGAGCGCAGCGGGTCTTCGAGATCGCGATAGTCGGCGCCACCGATGAGCGCATCGCCCTCTCCGTGCTCGAGCGCGAGCAGTCGCCGGAGCGTCGTCGTCTTGCCTGCTCCGTTGACACCGACGAAGCCGGTCACCGAGCCCGCGGGGGCTCCGAAGGACACGCCGTCGAGCACGGTGCGGCCGCCGAAGCGGATCCGCAGATCCTGCACGTCGATCGCCGCTGCCGTCGCGCGCCGCCGCACACCCGCCATCATGCGACCGCCGCTCCCAGGTGCAACTCCTGCACCACTGCGCCGAGCCGCCGCTCGCCGTGGTCGACCAGCACCACCAGTCGCTCCTGCGCCCACGCCTCGAGTCGCTCCCGGAGCGCGGTCTCGGCATCGACGTCCATTCCCAGGAACGGCTCGTCGAGCAGCAGCACCGGCGCTGCCCCCAGCGTCGTGAGGCGCACCCACGCGCGTCGCGCCTCCCCCGTCGAGAGCTCGGCCGTGCACGCATCGATGAGATGGGCCAGCCCCTCGTCGGCGAGCGCGTCGAGCGCGGTGCGCAGATCGACGGCGGCCGCGCGTGCGAAGAGCGTCGCGTGACGCCGGATCGTGAGCCTCGGCAGGAGCGCGATGTCGGCCCGGCTCACCCGCCGCATGACTCGCGCGGCCGTCGAGGCTGCAGGCAGCCCGCACATCCTGACATCCCCCTCGCGGGGCCGCACGCCCCCGGCGAGCAGCTCGACGAACGTGCTCTTGCCCGCGCCGTTCGGCCCGCGCACCAGGATGATCCCCGGGCCCTCGACATCGAGCTCGGGCACCGGCAGCTCGCGCACGCCGCGCCGCAGCCCTCGCACCTCCGCGACACGGATGCCGATCACGACAGCCTGCTCACCAGGAGCCCGAGCAGCACGATGCATGCCAGCGCCGCGGCCGCACCGAGCGAGATCCAGGATCCTGCAGCGAGCGCGAGCCCAGCAGGCACGAGCGCGACCGCGAACAGCAGCACGCGGGGAACGATGTCCGACGCCGTCGGCCGCGCCACGAGCACGGCGACCGCGCTCACCGTGACGGAGACGACGCTGAGCCCGCCGAGCGCTGCGAGGGCGGACGAGCCGCTGAGCGCCCCGACCGCTGTGGCTGCGGCCATCCCGAGCGCTGCTGCGCATCCCAGGGCACCGCCGAGGACGAGCGCGACGAAGCGCCACGGTGCCGCACCGCAGTCGAGGAGCGATCGCGCGAGTCGCAGCGGCCCTCGAGCATCCAGCCCCAGGATCTCCCCCGCGACGTGCACGGCGCCTGCCACCGCGGCGGCGAGTGCGGCGCTGCCGACCGCAGCGTGCATCCCGGCAGGGGCCAGGGGCGCCCCAGCGGCCACGACCAGCGCGACGCCGGTGAGCAGCGCGGCCTGCATGAGCACTCGCCACAGCGGAGCGGGGCGTTGCTCTTGGGCTCGGAGCGAGCGCGCGGCCCTGATGGCGGCGAGCCAGCCGGCGGCGGCGCCCGCTGCCGTCGCCGCCGCGACCACGAGGCCGTGCATGCTCGAGCCCCGGGCGATCAGCACGGCGGCGCCGGCGAGCCCGAGCACCGCGATCGGCCCGATCGGCGCGATCAGCGCCGCGATCCTGCCCGCCCGCTCGAGCGCGGGGCCGAGGTCGATCGCTCGCAGCAGCGGTGCGGCATGGGCGATCGCTGCGGCGGGGCCGCTGGGCACGCCGAGCACCAGCTTCGACGCCGGAAGCAGGAGCACGGCGATGGCGAGCACGAGCGCGACGGCACCGGATCCGACGAGGAGTCGTGCGACGTCGATCACTGCGAGCACCGCCAGCACTGCAGCGAGCGCGCTCGCGCCCATCGCGACCCACAGCGGCCCACGGAGGCGTCGGAGCGTCGCGGTGTCGACGCCGTTCGGCATCGTGACCTCGATGAGCGCCGCAGCGACCCCTCGGAGCCCGCCGTCGGCCGACGAATGCCGTCTGGCGGCCAGATGCATCATTCCCCCTGATCGGAGAGGCCGCGGCCGAGCAGGTGGTACACGATCGTGCAGCCGCCGAGCACGATGAGCAGCGAGGCGAGCAGCGGCGTCGGCCAGGCTGCTCCGAGCGCCAGGGAGACGGCCGCGACGAGGCTGAGTGCGAGCACAGGGATGCCCACGAGCAGCGGCCGGTAGCCGCCGTCGAGCAGCGGCAGCACGGTGGCCAGCACGGTCAGCACGCCCAGCGCCAGCACGATCGGTGTCACGAACGGCTCGCGCGCCGCCAGCACCGGCCCCTGCGCGATGCCCGCGATGGTGCCCGCGCCAGCGAGCAGCGTCATCGCCGCCAGCAGACGCACGCCAGCGGGCGCCAGTGCGACGCTGACGCCGACGACGGGCAACCGGAACGACCCGCTCATCCGATGCACAGCAAGCCTCCGATCACGCCGGTCACGAGCAGCGCCCGAGCATACGGCCGCAGGCCGGCACGGGCTGCGGGGAACAGCAATGGTGTGGAGAGCGCGACGATCGCGCCGGCGAGCCACATCGGCCACCCCCGCTCGACCGCAGCGACACCGGAGACGGTCGCGATCGCCTGCTGCCCGAGCATGAGGATCGCGAGTGCCGCGCCTCCGACGCCCACGCGCAGCCTCGCGCCCAGCGCGCGAGGGCCGAAGAAGCGCTCGAGCACCGTGGCTGCGGCCGCCACCAGCAGGATGCCGATCGCGTGCAGCGCGATGGCTGTGGCAGATCCGATCACGATCGCCGCATCCGAGAGCGCTTCGTCCCCGAGCGTCGCGGTCGCGTCTGCCAGGGAACCCTCCGCGACTGCGATGAACTGCGGCAGCCGGATCACCAGCAGCGCGATCGCCACGACCACCACCAGCAGCCAGGTTCCGATGGATGTCGTCCGAGCCCTGCGCTCCGTGCGCTCGGCCCTCTGCACCGTGTCGGTCATTGCCTTCTCCTCCCTCGGTGTCACGTCGCGTGCGCACCGATGACGATCGCCTCGACGAGAGCCGCGACGACGATGAGCGCCGCGGCGATGCCGCCGAGCGCGAGACTGGTTCCGAGCGCATCCGTGTACGCCCGGAACGGTGAGGGTCGACGACGCATCGCGGCCAGCAGGGCGTGCACCGCAGGCAGCAGGCCCGCGACCGCTGCGAGCGCGACGCCGGTGAGCTCGAACACGATGTACGGCGCGATGCGTGAGACGGTCTCCGCGGCACCGAGCGCTGCCACCGCCGCCGCCCCGCCCCATCCGACGCCGATCCCGACGATGGCGACCGCCAGCACGGTCAACAGGCCGCATGTGGCGGCACCGCCGGCAAGGATCGCGATCGCGCCGAGGTTGCGCACGGCGATGGCGACCGCATCGCGATCACCCGCGAGCACGCTCTCGTCGATGTCGCCGTTCGCGATGGCCGCGACGTTCGCGGCTGCCAGCCCACCCGCAGAGCCGGCGCTCGTCGCGATGACCAGCGCGAACCCCGCCAGGGCGAGCACAGCCGACGCCGTCGCGGCCGGCCACAGGCGTGCCTGCGGAGCGTCGACGTCGGCTGCGCGCATGTCAGGCGATCGCCAGCTTGCGCAGCTTGCGCTTCAGGTACCAGACGACGGTCGAGACGACGATGCCGACCACGCCTGCGCTGAGGATCGCTGAGATGATCGCGATCGCGGCCCCGCCGATCTCGATCGCCGTCACGATCTGCGTGGCGGCCGCCGTCGAGATGCCGAAGCTCCCGACGAGCCACGCGAGCGACAGCCCCGCGATGGCGAGGCCGACGACGCTGACGGCGGCGGAGGCGCTCCAGATCGCGGCGCGCCCCCTTCGGGTTTCGATGTGCATGTTGTTCCTCCTCTGTCTCACCCGTGCATCGGGCGCTCATGCCGTTCGGCACGAGACTGTGGGCTCGCTCCAGGCGTCATGCCTGGCCTCCTCGCAGCCGGAGGGCGAGCGCAGCGGTCAGACGCTCGACCAGCGTCACCGGCGGCTCGATCTCCCCACGCTCGATGCCGATCACGGTGGCGAGCGGCGTGCCGGCGAGGTCGGCAAGCTGCTCCGGAGTGATGCCCGCCTCCTCACGCAGCACGGCGAGCGACGCCCCGAAGCGAGATTCTGCAGTCATGTCGCAAACCATGCCATGTTTTCGACGTCCGTGCAAGATGTTCTCCACAGACACGCCAGGAGACTGCGGCATTTGTCGAAGAAGTGTCGAAGAACCGTGACGCTGCTCCGCGCGCGTGCGGATAATCTGGTGCAGAGGCAGCAGAGAGACGAGGCCACGGATGTCGATCCACCTTCGCGGCGCGAGCGCGTCAGAGCGGGCGCACTACGCAGCGCTCGTGCGACCGGCGCGACTGCGCCGCGGCCTCAGCCAGTTGGCGCTCGCGCAGCTCGCGGAGGTCGACCGCACCACGGTGAGCAACATCGAGCGCGGCGCGGGTGCACCGCAGGAGGACGTGCTGCGGCGACTGTTCGCCGCACTCGGCCTCGCCACCGACGCGCAGCGGCGCGATCCAGAGGTCGAGCTCTGGATCGCCGTGATGTCTGAGCTGCTCTCCAGCGTTCCCGACGACCGTCGGCACCTCGCCGCAGATGCCGCGATCGCGACGCTGGCTGCGCATGTGCGCGCGGGCGCCGTGTCAGAGGGCTCGGCTACGGTCACCGCACTCCATGAGCACGAGCAGCGGAAGCAGACGATCGATGGACTTGCGGCACGGCGCGGCATCCCTCGAAGGGACGAGCCCCACGCTGAGTGAGCTCGTCGCGCTCTGCAGCCAGCTTCGCGTCGACGTGCGCAGCGCGCCACTGCCGAGCGGCTGGCTCGGGGCCTACGACCACACCGCAGCCCGCATCCTGCTGCTGCCCGGGCTCACCCCGGTCGAGCAGCGCTCCGTGCTCGCGCACGAGCTCGGCCACGCGCTGCGGATGGACACCGGCGACTCGGCGGCCGCGGAACGGGCGGCTGAGCGCTTCGCTGCGCTGCTCCTCATCGATCCCGCCGCCCTGAAGGCTGCGGTGGCGTGGGCCAGGGACGAGACCGAGCTCGCCGAGGAGCTGGGCGTGACGGTCGACATCGTGCGCAGCTACCTCGCGCTCCGCCCGCGACCGGCGCTGCTCCGAGCCGCGTAGCTCAGCGCTCGGCGATGGGTGCGGGCACGATCCCGTAGGGCGCGAGCTCGGCGGCGCCTCCGTCGAGCGCGGTGAGCACCCAGATGCCGCCGGCGTGCACAGCCACCGAGTGCTCCCACTGGCAGGCGTCGCTGCCGTCGGCGCTGCGCACCGTCCAGCCGTCGTCATCCGTGGTCGACTCGGTGCCGCCAGCGTGGATGATCGGCTCGATCGCGACGCACAGCCCGGGCTTCACGGCAGGCCCGACGACGCGGGTGCGGTAGTTGAAGACCGGCGGCTCCTCGTGCATGGCCCTGCCGATTCCGTGGCCGATGTAGTCGTCGCTGATGCCGTAGTCGCTGTTGGCCTCCACGTGGTCCTCGACCGCCGCGCCGACCTCGCCGAGCTGCTTCGCGGAGGCCAGCGCTGCGATGCCATCCCACAGCGCGCCCCTCGTGACGTCGCTGAGGCGCTGCCTGGCAGCGTGCAGCTGTGGGTCGCCGCCCGGCACGACGACCGTGATGGCGGCGTCGCCGTGGAAGCCGCCGATCGTCGCGCCGCAGTCGACGGTGACCAGATCGCCTGGCGCGATCGGCCGATCGCCGGGGATGCCGTGCACGACCACGTCGTTGAGGCTGACGCAGAGCGTGTGCTGGTAGCCGGGCTCGAGCTGGAAGTTGGGCACGGCGCCGTGCTCGCGAATCACGCGCTCGGCCAGCCGATCGAGCTCGAGCGGCGTGACGCCGACCTCGATCGCCTGCTCGACCGCCGCCAGTGCGAGGGCGGTGATGCGGCCCGGCTCGCGCATCGCTGCGAGCTCGCGCCGGGACTTGTAGGTGCCGCGCCCCCGCATCAGGCGGAGATGCCCCGCTCGGCGAGGCCGGCGAGGATGCGCTCCGTCACCTCGTCGACGGCGCCGATGCCGTCGACCTCGACCACCAGGCCCCGCTCGGCGAAGATCGCGATGAGCGGCGCCGTCTCGCGCTCGTAGACGTCGAGCCGGTGCCGGATGACCTCTTCGGTGTCGTCGCTGCGGCCCTGCTCCTGCGCACGCATCAGCAGGCGCCGGACGACCTCGTCCGTGTCGGCGACCAGCCGGATGACGGCGTCGAGCTGCTCGCCACGGTGCAGGTTCACGCCGTCGAGGAACTCGACCTGGCCCGCCGTCCGCGGGTAGCCGTCGAGCAGGTAGCCCTGCTCAGCGTCGGTCTGCGAGAGGCGGTCGTCGATGAGCTCGTTGGTGAGCGAGTCGGGCACGTACTCGCCCGCGTCGAGCATCGCCGAGACGCGCTGACCGAGCGCGGTCTGCTCCTTGATGTTCTGACGGAAGATGTCGCCCGTCGAGACGGCGGGAACGCCGAGCGCCTCAGCGATCCGGACGGCCTGGGTTCCCTTGCCCGCACCGGGCGGGCCCACGATGAGGAGGTTCGACATCTAGCGGATGAGCCCTTCGTAGTGGCGCTGCTGCAGCTGCGCGTCGATCTGGCGGACCGTCTCGAGACCCACACCGACGATGATGAGGATCGAGGCGCCACCGAACGGGAAGTTCTGGTTGGCTCCCACCGTCGACAGCGCGATCAGCGGGATGAGCGCGATGACGCCGAGGTACAGGGCGCCCGGCAGGGTGATGCGGGTCAGCACGTAGTCGAGGTACTCGGCCGTCGGGCGTCCCGCCCGGATCCCGGGGATGAATCCGCCGTACTTCTTCATGTTGTCGGCGACCTCTTCAGGGTTGAAGGTGATCGCGACGTAGAAGTAGGTGAAGCCGACGATGAGAAGGAAGAACACCAGCATGTAGAGCGGTGCATCGCCAGAGGTCAGGTTGGCCTGCACCCACAGCACCCACTCGGGCGGCGCGGTGCCGTCGGTCGGCGTCATGAACTGCGCGACGAGCATCGGCAGGTAGAGCAGCGACGAGGCGAAGATGACCGGGATCACGCCGGCCATGTTGACCTTGATGGGGATGTAGGTGGACTGGCCCCCGTACATCCGCCTGCCGACCATGCGCTTCGCGTACTGCACCGGGATGCGGCGCTGGGACTGCTCGACGAAGACGACCGCCGCCATGATGATGACGCCGACGGCGAGCACCATCGCGAAGGTGTTCGGACCCTGGGTCGTGAAGATCTGGCCGAGCGCGCCGGGGAAGGTCGCGGCGATCGACGTGAAGATGAGCAGCGACATGCCGTTGCCGACACCGCGCTCGGTGATCATCTCGCCGAACCACATGATGAGCCCCGTGCCAGCGGTCATCGTGAAGATCATCAGCGTGATCGACCACCACGAGTCGTTCGTCAGCAGGTTCTGGCACTGCGGCATCACGGGGCCGCCACCGGTCTGCGAGAACAGGCCGCCGGAGCGGGCGACCGTGATGAGCGTCGTGGACTGCAGGATGGCGAGCGCGATCGTCATGTAGCGCGTGTACTGCGTGAGCTTCGCCTGGCCCTGCTGGCCCTCCTTCTGGAGCGCCTCGAAGTGGGGGATGACGACGCGGAGCAGCTGGGTGATGATCGCCGCGGTGATGTAGGGCATGATGCCCAGCGCGAAGATGCTCAGCTGCAGCAGGGCGCCGCCCGAGAACAGATTGACGAGCTGGTAGAGCCCCGTCGCAGTCTGGTTCGCTGCGATGCACTCCTGCACGTTGCCGTAGTCGACGAACGGCGCGGGGATGAACGACCCGAACCGGAACAACACGACGATGGCGAGCGTGAAGAGGATCTTCCGACGCAGGTCTCGCGTCTTGAAGATGCGTGCGATAGCACTGAACACGTGCAGCCTTCCAGAGAATGGCGATCGGGGCGGTCCGCGAACGGACCGCCCCTCAGCCTACTTACTTGACCGAACCGCCAGCTGCCACGATCTTCTGCTCCGCCGCGGCCGACACCTTGTCGACTGCGATCGTGAGAGCGACCGTGAGCTCGCCACCGGCGAGCACCTTGACGAGCTCGTTCTTGCGGACGGCGCCCTTGGCGACCAGATCCGCGATCGTGACCTCGCCACCGTTCGGGAACAGCTCAGCGAGCTGCCCGACGTTGACGACCTGGTACTCCTTGCGGAACGGGTTCTTGAAGCCGCGCAGCTTGGGAGCGCGCATGACGCTCGTGAGTTGGCCACCCTCGAACCCGGGGCGCACGGAGTAGCGGGCCTTCGTGCCCTTCGTGCCTCGACCGGCCGTCTTGCCCTTCGATGCCTCACCACGACCGACGCGCGTGCGGGCCTTCTTGGCGCCCGGCGCGGGCCGGAGGTGGTGGACCTTGAGCGACGGCAGCTCGGCCGACTTGTTCTTGTCAGTCATTCTCGATCTCCTCGACCTTGACGAGGTGCCGAACCGTGTTGACGTAGCCACGGTTCTGCTGGTTGTCCTCACGCTCGACCGACTGGCCGATGCGCTTGAGACCGAGCGAGCGCAGCGTGTCGCGCTGGTACTGCTTCTCGCTGATCTGGGACTTCGTCTGCGTGATCTTCAGCTTGCTCACTTGGACACCGCCTTCGCGATCTCGGCCTCGTGCTTGGTGTGCTCCGCCTCAGCACGGAGCAGGCGCTCCGGCACGACACGGTCCACGTCGAGACCACGGCGGGCAGCCACTGCGCGCGGCTCTTCGAGCATGCGCAGCGCCGCCACCGTCGCGTGGACGATGTTGATGGAGTTCGACGAGCCGAGCGACTTGCTCAGCACGTCGTGGATGCCGGCGCACTCGAGGACGGCGCGCACGGGGCCGCCCGCGATGACACCGGTACCGGCGGCAGCGGGACGCAGGAGCACGACGCCAGCTGCGGCCTCGCCCTGCACCGGGTGCGGGATCGTCTTGGCGATACGGGGAACGCGGAAGAAGTTCTTCTTCGCCTCCTCGACGCCCTTCGAGATCGCCGTCGGGACCTCACGGGCCTTGCCGTAGCCGACACCGACCATGCCGTCGCCGTCGCCCACGACCACGAGAGCCGTGAAGCTGAAGCGACGACCGCCCTTGACGACCTTCGAGACGCGGTTGATCGTCACGACGCGCTCAAGGAACTGATTCTCCTTGCTGTCGTCACGACGACCGCGCTCGTTGCGCGTGCCGCGGTCGCGGCTGCCGCGACGCTGCTCGCGGGGCTCGTCGCGGTGGTCGGCCGACTGGCCGGCCTCGGCCGCGGGAGCACCGGCTGCAGCCTGCTGCGTGGTGTCCGTCACCTGCGTGTCCTTGTTCTCTTCGCTCACAGTCCCAGCCCTGCCTCTCGTGCGCCATCGGCGATCGCTGCGACGCGACCGGCGTAGCGGTTGCCGCCGCGGTCGAACACGACCGACTCGACGCCTGCGGCCTTGGCACGCTCTGCCACGAGCTCGCCGACGCGCTTGGCCTTGGCCGTCTTGTCGCCGTCGAGCCCGCGGAGGTCAGCCTCCATGGTCGACGCCGACGCGACGGTGATGCCCTGCGAGTCGTCGACGACCTGCACGAACATGTGGCGTGCCGAACGGGTGACGACCATGCGCGGCACCGAACCGGTGCCGACGATCTTCTTGCGGAGACGTGCGTGACGACGACCGCGGGCAGCCGACTTGGTCTTGCCTCGGGTACCGATGCCCATCACTTACCAGCCTTTCCAGCCTTGCGGCGGACCTGCTCGCCTGCGTAGCGCACACCCTTGCCCTTGTAGGGCTCGGGCTTGCGCAGCTTGCGGAGATTCGCAGCCACTTCGCCGACGGCCTGCTTCGAGATGCCGGTGACGGTGACCTTGGTGTTGCCCTCGACCGCGAACGTGATGCCGGCGGGCGGCTCGATGTTGATCGGGTGCGAGTAGCCGAGCGCGAACTCCAGGCCCGTGCCCTTCGCCTGCACGCGGTAGCCGGTGCCGACGACCTCGAGAGACTTCGAGTAGCCGTCCGTGACGCCGACGATGTCGTTGGCGATCAGCGTGCGGGTGAGGCCGTGCAGCGAACGCGACTCGCGCTCGTCGTCCGGCCGGGTGACCTGCACCTGACCGTCGGCGATCTCGACCTCGATCGGCTGTGCGATGCGGGTCGTGAGCTCGCCCTTGGGGCCCTTGACGGTGACGACGTCGTCGTTCACCGAGATCTCGACACCCGAGGGGATGTCGATGGGGAGACGTCCGATTCGTGACATGTCAGATCACCACACGTAGGCGAGGACTTCCCCGCCGACGCCCTTCTTCTCGGCCTCACGGTCAGTGAGGAGTCCAGAGCTCGTGGACAGGATGGCGACTCCGAGGCCGCCATGCACCTGGGGGATCTCAGCCGATCGCGCGTAGACGCGCAGACCGGGCTTCGAGACCCGCTTGAGTCCGACGAGCGCGCGCTCGCGGTTCGGACCGTACTTGAGGCTCAGCGTCAGCTTCTTGCCGACGCGAGCGTCCTCGACCTTCCAGCCAGTGATGAAGCCCTCGCGCTCGAGGATCTCAGCGATGTTCGCCTTCAGGTTCGACGACGGCAGCGTGACCTCGTCGTGCATCGCCGTGTTGGCGTTGCGCAGACGCGTCAGCATGTCGGCGACCGGATCGGTCATCGTCATGGGTGTTTCTCCGTTCTGGTTTCGCCGCCCGTTCCACGGACGGCGACCTTGAATTCAGCATCGGCGCCGGCGGCGCCGATGGGGGTCAGGACTGGAAGGGGAAGCCGAGCGCCTTGAGCAGCGCGCGACCCTCTTCGTCATTGTTCGCCGTCGTGACGACGGTGATGTCGAAGCCGCGGACGCGGTCGATCTTGTCCTGGTCGATCTCGTGGAACACAGACTGCTCCGAGAGGCCGAACGTGTAGTTGCCGTTGCCGTCGAACTGCTTCGGGCTCAGGCCGCGGAAGTCGCGGATGCGCGGGAGGGCGAGCGTCAGCAGACGGTCGAGGAACTCCCACATGCGGTCGCCGCGCAGCGTGACGTGCGCGCCGATCG